>JAKPUX010000089.1 GCA_029554865.1 bacterium
CCGTCCCGAGGCTAACTTTGCCGACAGCGGCTGGGAAGGCGGCGACAACCATACCTTCACCTTCACCGGTGAGGATCTGGTGCTGGATGCCTTCAAGCCGAATGTGACCCCGGCCGGCAAGAAGCTCTCCCAGGATGTCACCGTGACCTTTTCGGTGAACGTTGCGGGCGCCAAGGATTACTACAACAAGAAAGAATTCCCGACCATCGAAAAGGTCATCATCAATGGTGATTTTGCCCCGATCGGCACCGGCGGCTGGGCGGGCTGGAGTGTCGCCGATATCGGCAGCACCCTGATCTCCATGTACGATGATGGCACCAACGGCGACGCCACCGCCGGCGACGGCATCTGGACCTGCCAGGTTCTTTTCGCCGCTGGCTCCACCGCTTCGCATTACTACAAATACGGCATCTACTCCACCGGCTACACCGACACCCTCAATGCCGGCACCATCCCGATGGACAACGAGGCCGGTTTTGCCATGAACCACGTCATCACCATCAGCGATGCCAACCCGGTCTTCGTCGCACCGACCGACAAGTTCGGCTCGCAGTGGACCAAGGTCGAGAGAATCCCGACCTCCGGTCTGCCGAAGGATTTCGCGCTGAGCGCCAACTATCCCAACCCCTTCAACCCGACCACCTACATCACCTATGATCTGCCCGCCAAGAGCCATGTCCGGCTCACGGTCTTCAATGCCATGGGCCAGATCGTCTCCAGGCTGGTGGACAAGGAGCAGGCGGCTGGCAGCTATCGCGTCTCCTGGAACGGCACCAACATCGACGGCTCCGCGGCCCCGAGCGGCATCTATTTCTACCGCCTCGAAGGCGACGGATTCGCCAAAACCATGAAGATGACCCTGATGAAGTAGTCTCTACCCCGAGAAAGCCTGTGCACCGCAAGGTGCACAGGCTTTTCTCATCGCCTGCCCGAAGAAGAATGCAGAGCGCGGGCAAGCTGTGCACAGGGGCTGGTGCGCCAGCCCTCATGCAGAGTTTGTCCACCCGACCACGGCATGTTATTGTCAGGTCACTCTGGAATCCTATACGGACAATCGTTGCGGCTCTACAGTCAACAGGAGAGATTTTTATGCTGAGAATGTCAAAATGGACCCTGTTCCTGCTGCCGGTGCTCGCGTTCGGGCTCTTCGCCGGGACGACCGGCAAGCTGACCGGCGTGGTGACCGACGCCGAGACCGGTGATCCCCTGCCCGGCGTGAATGTCGTCATCGAGGGCACCTCCTACGGTGCCATCACCAATCTCGAGGGACGCTACACGATCATCAACCTGCAACCGGGCACCTATGACCTGCGCTTTTCGATGATCGGTTATGCCACCTTTCGGGTCCGCCAGGTGAAGGTGGAGATCGACCGCACCACCGAGACCAATCAGGCCATCAAAAGCCAGACCATCGAGGGCGAGAGCGTGGTCGTCGTCGCCCAGCGCCCGGTGGTCAAGCGCGATATCTCCAGCAGCCAGGTGAACATCGAGGCCAAGTCGGTCGAGACCATGCCGGTCCAGACGGTGCGCCAGGTCCTCGTTCTCCAGGCGGGCATCCAGCAGGGCAGCGAGGGCATCCTCGTCCGCGGCGGCAGCGCCAACCAGACCGTGATGATGCTGGACGGCCTCTCTCTTAATGACGAGCGCTCCAACATTCCTTACGCCGCCATCTCCGTTAGCGCAGTCAAGGAGATCCAGATTCAGACCGGCGGTTTCAACGCCGAATATGGCAACGTCCGTTCCGGCCTCGTCAATGTCATCACCAAGGAGGGCGATGCCAGGCGCTATAACTTTGCCGCCACCCTGAACTACAGCCCGGCCTCGGCAAAGCATTTCGGCACCTCCCTTTACGATCCGATGTCCTTCTTCAACCGCGTCTATATGGATCCGGCGGTCTGCTACACCGGCACCGACAACGGCGCCTGGGACGACTATACCCGCAGCCAATACCCCAATTTCGACGGCTGGCAGGCGGTGGCCGACAAGACCCTGCAGAA
>JAKPUX010000248.1 GCA_029554865.1 bacterium
AAATAGTAAAAAGAGGCCAGCCCGACCGTGATGGTGGCGAGGATGCTGAGCGGATGGAGGATGACGCTGTAAACGAGGGGCTGGCCGAACTTGAGCGCCACCATCAAACGCAGCAGGATATTGATCCCCACCGCCGGCAGGGCCCAGATCCGCAGCGCTGGAACAAGCAGAAGCAGATAGGGCAGGACGAAGATAAAAAAGAGGAATCCCATGAACAGGAAATAGGGCAGGGCCCGGAAATTCATCAGTCCGAAGGCATTCTTGGCGAAGCCGAGCCAGACCTCGCGCGGGCTGGTGTACATGCGGCCGAAGACGGCGCCGCGTCCCGAGGCAGTGATAGTCTTGAGGCCGAGCTGCTTGGCGCGGCGGCTGAGGGCGGTATCCTCGACGATATGGCCGCGCACGGCGGCGTGGCCGCCCGATTTCTCATAGCCCCGGCGGGTGAAGGCCAGCCACTGGCCGTTGGCCGCCGAGAGGGAGGGGAAGCGGCTGTACCAGGTCAGCCAGAGGGGAAGCAGGCTGTAGACGAAAAGGTCGAAGATCGGCACGACCAGCTTTTCCGCCCAGCTCAGGGTGATCTGCTGCGGAAAGGCGGAGAAGAGATCGAGGTCGAGTTTTTCGATCCAGCCCACAGTGCGGGCGACGGCGAAGGGGGCGTGAAAATTATCTGCGTCGGTGAAGAGGAGGATCTCGCCGGAGGCCTCCCGGCTGAGCTGGTGGCAGGCCCAGTTCTTGCCGGTCCATCCCTCCGGCAGGGGCTCGCCCTGCACCAGGCGGAGGCGTGGGTCGGCGGCGGCATGGTCGCCCACGATGGCGGCGGTGCGGTCTGTAGAGTGGTCGTCGAGGATGATGATCTCGAGCTCGGGATACTCCTGGGCGCAAAGGCTATCCAGGCAGCGGGCGATGGTGTGCTCCTCATCGCGGGCGGGGACGAGCAGGGAAACCACCGGCGTCCGGCGCGGCTGCGGACCCTTCCTGACCATGGGCGCGGTGAGGGTGTTGAAGAGGCTCACCAGAAAGATCATGGTCAGAAGAGCATAAAGGGCGATCAAGAGTCCGTTCACAGCACCTCCCTGCGCAGGAGGCCTCGCCAGTACTGCCAGCGCGCATCCACAGAGCGGCGGCCCTGCAGGAGGATCCGGCCCTCCTCCCCGGCGGCGATGCGGCCGCTGAGGCGCTCAAGCAGGGCGGCGTGGGCTTGCTCCCATTCCCGGAGGGTATTCTCCCCGCCGGACCACTCCAGCGGCGGCGAAAATTCCAGGAAAAGCTGCGGCCGCTGCTGCTGGAGAAACTCGCCGCGAATGCCGAGCTGCACCAGGCAGACCGGGCTTTCGAGGCGCTGCAGCAGCCAGATCAATCCGGGCTTGTAGCCGAGAGGCCGGTGATCCCAGGGCAGCAGCTCGCCCTGGGGAAAGAGACAGAGCATCCGCCCGCCCGCTTCCTCGCCGCTGAGCAGCTCGCGGGTGTAGCGTAGCGAGCGGCGCACCCCGCCGGGGGTGGCGGGATCGATGGAAAAGACCCCGAGTCGGCGGAAAAAGGGGCGCTTGCGGAGCTGCTCCTCGAGCATCATCACCCAGGGCTGCCGGCGCCAGAGCCGGATGTTGAGCAGGTAGATGACAAAGCCATCCCACCAGGTGCTGTGGTTGGGCAGGATGATAAGGGGGGTGTGAGCCGGCCAGGCGGGCTCATCGCCGAGCAGATGCACGCTGTGAAACTGCCGCTGCATCGCCGGCATGATATAGAGGTGAAAGAGGGCTTGCGCCGCTTTGCTGTGACGGGCGGTTATCAAGGGGGCGTCCTCTCCTCGGAGGCCTTGTTCAGCGCCGGCGCGCATACTCCTGCAGCAGAATGGCCAGTTTGTGTTTGGTGGGCACGAAGGCCCGTCCGGCAAAGGGATTGTAACCGGCCAGCTCGATCTTTTTTAGGATCTCCTGATAAAGGCGGCTGGCGGTGTAGATGGAGAAACGCGATTCGCGGTCGAGAAGGGCTATGCCGGGCTCGGCCTCGGCATAGCAGACGTGGGCGCGCTGGACCTGAAATTCCATCAGGGCGCGCAGCTGCGGGGTCATCCGCTCCGAAAGGATATCCTCCGGCGCCACCCCGAACCGGTGCAGCTCGTCGGCCGGAAGGTAGATCCGGCCCAGCTGCTTGTCCTCCTGGATATCGCGCAGGATGTTGGTCAGCTGCATGGCGATGCCCAGCTTTTCCGCGTAGGGAAAGGCGCTTTCGTCCCGGTAGCCGAGCAGGCAGGTCATCATCAGGCCAACCACGCCGGCGACCCGCCAGGCGAAGAGGTGGAGATCGTCATAGCTTTTATAGCCTTTGAAGGTGGCGTCCATCTCCACCCCCTTGATCAGTTCCAGGGGATAGCGCTCGGGGATTTGATATCTCCGGGCGGTGTCGATAAAGGATTTGATGACCGGGTGCTCGGACTCACCTGTGCGATAGGCCAGGGAGATCTCCTTCGAGAGGCAGCCGAGCTCGGAGAGCAGTTCTTCGGGGCCCCGCGTCCGCTGCAGGTCGATGAGGTTGTCGGCGTAGCGGCAGAATCCGTAGAGGGCCCAGGTGGCCCAGCGCTTCTCCTCGGGGAGGAAGCGCGAGGCGAAGAAAAAGCTGCGCGCGTAGCTCCGGGTGATCGCCCGGGCGTAGGTGTAGGAAGGGGCCAGCTGGACATCCCGCCAGAACTGCGGCATAAGATCAGCCCCTCTCCAGATCGCGCTGGATCACATAATCGGTCGTGGCTGCGGTCAGGACCACCCCCGGCAGGCCGGCGCCGGGGTGGGTGCTGGCGCCAACCAGATAGAGCCCGCGCACATCCTCGCTGCGGTTGTGCGGCCGCAGGATCGCAGTCTGGGTCAGCCTCGGCTCCACGCCCCAGGCGCTGCCGTAGACGGCATTCTGCTTGCGCTGAAAATCCTCCGGGGTGAAGAGCCTTTTGACCGCGATGCTTTCCTGCAGGCCGGTCAGTCCGAGATGGTGCTCGAGATGGTCGAGAATCCGCTGCGCGAAGGGCTCCGCGAGTTCGCTCCAGTTCTGGCCACCCTTGAGATTGGCGACAGGGGCGAGGATGTAGAGACTCTCGCAGCCCGGAGGGGCCATGGTATCGTCCGTACGGGTGGGGGTGTGCAAATAGAGGGAGAAATCCTCCGGCACCACCTTGCGGTCAAAGATGTCGCGGATGAGGCCGCGGTAACGGGACGAAAGCACCAGGGTATGATGCAGGAGCTGGGGAAAGCGTTTGTTGAGGCCAAGATAGATCAGAAAAGCGCTCATCGAATAGTCCACGCGCTCCAGCTTGCGGTCGCTCCACTTTTTGCGGTGTTCCGGCCTGATCAGGTCGCGGTAGGTGTGGATGAAATCAGCGTTGGAGATGACGATATCGGCCGGCACTTCACCCTCTGTTGTGCGCACGCCGGCGGCGTGGCCGTCGCGCACCAGGATCTCCTGCACCGGCCGGCTGGTATAAAGGGTTCCCCCCTGTTCGAGGAAGAGTTTTTCCAGGGCGCGGACCAGGCTGTACATGCCCCCCTTGCTGTAGAGCACGCCGTGGATCTTTTCGAGATAGGGGATCATCTGATAGACCGCTGGGGCCCGGAAGGGATTGCCGCCGATGAAGAGGGGATGGAAAGAGTAGATGAAGCGGTGGCGAAAGTCCCTGAAGTAGAGGCTGGTGAAATGATAGGAGGGCAGCACAGCCTTGAGGCGCAGGGCGCGCGGGGCGAAGGAGAGCATGCTGCGCCAGTCCATGAAGGGACGGGTGCCCAAACCATCGACGATGACGGCCTGGTAGAGCCCGCGCGAGGCCTCGATAAAGTTGTCGTAGCGGGCGGCGTCGCGGGGATTGAACTGCGCCATCTGGCTGCGCATCCTGTCGCCGTCGCCGGTATAATCGATGAAGGTGTTGTCATGAAAATAGATGCGATAATAGGGATCGAGGGGAAGGATGTCGACATAATCGGCCAGCCTTTTGCCGGCCATGGTGAAAATTTCCTCGAGCAGGGCCGGTTCGGTGATGAGTGATGGGCCCATGTCGAAGTGGTAGCCGTCGATCTCAAGGGGATAGCCATGGCCGCCCACCTTGGGGTTCTTTTCAAGCAGGGTGACCTGAAATCCCCGCGCCTGCAGGCGATTGGCGATGGCCAGTCCGCCGAAACCGGCTCCGATGACGACGACCCTATTAGCTGGTGGCATTGGGTAAAATTCCTCTCCGGTCCATGGTGATGCGAGCCTTTTCATTCGTACCGAAAACACCGTCTCGCGTTTTTTTTATTCCATCTCCGCGATCAGTTCGGCCGCCATCCGGCCCGAAAGCAGCACCAGGGGGATGCCGCCGCCGGGATGGCAGGCGCCGCCGGCGAGGAACAGCCCCGGCACGGCGCGGCTGCGGTTGGCCGGGCGGCGAAAGGCCATCGAGCGCGAGTTGCTCGAGATGCCGTAGATGCTGCCGGCGTTGCTGCCATAGCGCTCGAGAAAGTCGCGCGGGGTGATGACCTCCTCGCAGGCGATCGCCCCG
>JAKPUX010000262.1 GCA_029554865.1 bacterium
GGAATAAAGCGGCGTGCAGGACAAAAGCACGGCAGCACAGAAAAGCCAACGACATAACCTCATAGCCACCTCCCTTTTAGCTGTTCTATGGTTGGATGCTGCACAGATGCCGATTACTTGTGGATGACCAGGGTGACGGAAAAAGTCTTGGCGGGTTCGGCGTCCTTTTCCCAGGGGCGCCGGTATTCCAGTTTCAGGGGTGCGCGGCCGATGGCCATCGCCTGGAAGTAAAACAGCTGTTTGCCCGGAGCGCCGAGACGCTTCCGGTCAGCCGGAAGGGTCTCCTCGCGCAGCAGGCGCACATGATCAGGATCGCTCTTGCTGATCTGCCAGGCAAATCCCGTCGAGGGATTGGCTTCAAGCTCGACGACGAATTCCTGACGGGTCTGGCATTTGAAGAGAGAGCCTTGATCTTCCATGGTGAGCAGGTTAGAGGGCGAATTCTGTGAACAGGCTAACACGATCAGGCATGCGCAAAACAAGGTCTCGAAATGGGCCATCTCTACCCTCCCGAGTTACAACATGAATCTCCGGGGCGGCCTGGCCCCTAAAATGAGTGTAACATAATTTGGGATGAAATGCAAGTGAAATTGATGCGCTAAAGAAGGTTATAGCCGAAAAGTGAGCAGGATCAAGGCTAAAGGTACCAGGTGGGAACCAGATTTCGGGGGGACAGGCGGCGCAAGGTGCCAGGTGAGAGAAAGATTTAGGGGAGGGGGGATCTGGCGGGATCAGGGGTTGATTTTATGCAGGCAAAGTGGTAAATTGCTCCCCTGAAAACAACCGCCCCTCAACGCGAGAAAGCCATGAAATACAGAATCCTGATGATTGCACTCCTTATCGCCTCCTCCCTGCCCTTCAGCGCCGCCCGGGCCCAGATCAACACGGAACGCTTCCGTCGGGACGCCCGGCAAAAGGGGCTGGAGGGCAATGCCGACATCGACCTCTCAATCATGACCGGAAACACCGATTTCCGGCTCATCGGCCTCAGCAGCCGGCTCAACTACTCCTGGTCCCGCGCCTATACCTTTCTGGTCCTCAACGGCGGCATCGGCTGGAACGCCGGCCAACGCTTCATGGATCAGAATACCGCTCATCTGCGCCACGTCCTCATCCTGAGCCCCCGGCTGCAAAATGAGTGGTTCGTCCAGTTCGACAGCAACCGCAAACGAAACCTGAAGGAGCGGGAACTGATCGGGGTGGGGTTGAGGACCAAACTGTTGACCACTTCCGCGGTCAAGCTCCGCCTCGGGGCGGCCTACATGTATGAACGCGAACGCTACGAACTGGCGGAGGGCAACAGCCATCCCCGTTCACTCGCCACCCACCGTCTGAGCAGCTATCTGACCCTGGAGACCGGCAAGGGCGGCGGGGTCTCCCTGCTCAATGTCACCTATTTCCAGCCCGCCCTGACAGATTGGGGCGACAGCCGGCTCCTCTCTGAAAACGCCGCTGCCGTTGACCTCGCCGCCAATCTGGCGCTCAAAGTCAGCATCACCCTCCGCTACGACAGCCGGCCGCCTGACGGCGTCAAAAAGCTGGATACCGTCAGCAAAAGCAGCCTCTCGGTCAATTTTTAAAAACGCCCCTTTTCAGGGGCGTCTGCGCACGGTATAAGGCAATGCATCACCGTTTTACGTAGGAACCCACGCCGAGGGTGATGCTGGCAAAACTGCTTTCTCCGGCATGGGGCTCGACGATGGTGTTGGCGGCAATCCTGAGTCCATCGGGAATGGCCGCTCTCTTGCCGATCACGGTCAGCCCGCTGTAGAGATGTTCCGGATATTTTTCGTTCGGTTCGTCGGCCTCCTCGCCGCCGACAATGGCGCCGGCTCCGAAGCGGGCGTTCTTGTCGGCGATGACCCGGAAGAGGCGCGCCCCGGCCCCGATGCAGCTGTCCTGCATGATGACCGAATCGATCACCTCCGCCCCCTTTTCAACCCTGACCCCCGGGGAGAGGATGCTGTTCTGCACGACGCCCTCGATGTGGCATCCTGCCGAAATCAGCGAATTGACCACGCGCGCCCGGCTGCCGATGCGGGAGGGCGGCCGGTCGCCCTTGAGGCCCTCCTCGTCAAAGTTGGTGCGCACCCCCCACTCCTGCAGCCTCAGTCCCGACTCGGGCTGGAGGATCTCCATGCTCGCCTGCCAGTAGGCCTTGATCGTCCCCACATCCGCCCAGTAGCCCTCAAAGGGATAGGCATAGACCTCCCTGGCGTTGATCGCATCGCGGATAATGTTCTTGCCGAAATCGTGTCCGGTGCGGCCGGCCAGGGCCTCTTCCAGATAAGCGACGTCGAAAACGTACACCCCCATCGAGGCGAGATTGCTCTTCGCCTTTTCAGGTTTCTCCTCCCAGTCGACGATGCGCTGTTCCTTGTTGGTGATGCCGATGCCGAAATGGCGGGTTTCCTCCCAGGGCACGCGCATCATCGCGATGGTGATATGGGCCTTTTTCTCCTTGTGGAACTCGACCATGGGGGCATAATTCATGCGATAGATATGATCACCGGAGAGTACGAGGAGGCGCTCCGCGTTGTAATGGTGGACGAACTGCATGTTCTGGGCCACAGCATCAGCGGTGCCGCGATACCAGTCATAGTCGTCGATGCCCGTGGAGGGGGGGAGGATCTTGGCGCAGCGGCTGCGCCCGACCAGATCCCAGGACTCCCCCGAGCCGATATGGCCCATCAGGGAATAGGGACGATACTGGGTGAGGATGCCGATCTGCTGGACCCCCGAGTACATGGCATTGCTGAGGGTAAAATCGATGAGCCGGTAACAACCGCCGAACGGAACAGCCGGTTTGGCGCGCATCCAGCCGAGGATATTGAGGCGGCTGCCCATGCCGCCCGCGAGCAAGAACGCGACGGTATTTCTCATTTGATCGTCCTTCCATTGGCAATAGTCAGGCTCGTGAATTCGGCTTCTTTTTTGTTGGGATAGATGATGCAGTTTCGCCCCACGCGTATGCCTCCGGGGAGCCGCGTATTGCGGCCGATGATGGTGATTCCCGACTTGAGCAGGTTGGGATACTCCTTGTTGACGCCCGTAGCCTCGCCGGTGCCGACGACCGCATTGGCGCCGATGGCGACCTCCACGTCGGTGATGACGCGGTTCAGCTGGGCGCCCTGCTCGACCACTGTATCGAACATCAGGATCGAATTTTCCACCGTCGCCCCCGCCTTGACGCGCACCCCCGGAAAGAGGATTGAATTGTGCACCTGGCCCTGGATCTCGCAGCCATGATGGACCAGGGCCTGGCTGCACTGGGCGCCGGGCCCGATCAGAGCGGGCGCGCGGTCGCGGATGCGTTCATTGTCGAGGTTGGTGCGGACCGGCCACTCATCGAGGCCCAGGAGCGGCTTTTCGGAGAGCAGGTCCATACTCGCCAAATAGTATTCATCGATGGTGCGGGTATAGGCCCAGGGTCCGCGAAACTTGTAGCCGCAGATTCGTTTCTTGTCGATCAGAACCGGCAGAATGTCGCGCCCAAAGTGCTCGGTTGCGGGGGGACGCATCATCTCGTCCATGATATAGCGCAGGGTGTCGCGGTTGAAGAGATAGACCGTCATCGAGGCCCAGGGGCTGATCGATTCGCTCGGCTTTTCCACATAGCGCGTCAGCAGCCCGCCTTCCGGATCATCCCCGGCAATCAGCCCCTGGCCGAAACGCTCCATGCCGTCGCTCTTGACCTCGACAAAGGCGCAGGTGACGTCGGCCTCCATGCGTTCATGAAAGGTGATCATCTTCTGATAGTCCATGCTGTAAACATGGTCGCCGGAAAGGACCAGGATATAATCGGGATCATGGCGCAAAATGTAATCGCGGTTCTGATATACAGCATCGGCTGTCCCCTTGTACCAGTCCGAACTCTGCGTCCCCTTCATCGGCGGCAGCATGGTGATGCCGCGCTGGCTGCCGATCATATCCCAGGCTGCGCCTGAACCGATGTGATTGATGAGGGAGTCTGAACGGTACTGCGAGAGGATCCCGACACGTTCGATGCCGGAATGGAGCAGATTGCTGAGGGGAAAATCGATGACGCGAAAAAGCCCACCGAACGGCAGGGCCGATTTGGGTCGGTAGAGCGTGAGCACAGAAAGTTCGTCGACCCGGCCGCCGGCCAGGATCAAAGCGATGGTTGTTTTCATGGGCCTCCACCGGTAAGGGTTCTGCGTCCGCAGGATGTTTATCACCTGGAAGACCATTCCACAGCAGCAGGGGCTTGCGCAGGGCTTCCGGGCTAAAATATCAAGTTTTTAAGAACAACGCAACAAGATTTTCTCGGCCGGCCGGCGGGCCTCTATGCACCAACGGGAGAAAGGTCAGCGATAGTCCCCGCTGATCTGGAAGGCCGCCCAGAAGGCTGGATAGGGATTGATCTCTTGCATGACCAGCCGCTGGGCCTTGCGCAGGGCCTCGGGGCGCGCATCACCATCAGCAAGATAACGGAAGAATCGCTTCATCAGCACGGCCGTGGCCAGATCGTCGACCTTCCACAGGCTCGACAACTGCGCGGCCGCGCCAGCGTAGGTAAATGCGCGGCTGAGCCCGATCACCTCGTCCCCACTGCGCAGCGCCCCGACCCCGGTCTCGCAGGCGCTCATCGCCACCACAAAGGCCTCCATTTTGAGGCCGAAAATCTCGTGGGCCTCGAGGCGGCCGTCCTCCCCGCCCCCGGGCGCCAGCAGCAATGCCGAGAGCATGGGGTTGGCCTCGTCAAAGACTCCATGACAGCTGAAAAGAAGCAGAGGCGGCGAGGGGATCTCGGCCAGCAGCCGGTTCTCACTGGCGTCCACACCCGTAAACGCACGCACCACAGGATAGTAGCGCTTCAGGCTCTTCACCTCCCGCTCGGCAAAGGCGAGATCGTACTGGATGTCGCCCAGGTCGGGATTGCCGAATGCCAGCACTTGCATCTGGCGCCTCTGCCGCCCGGCGTAATGCTCCCCCTTGGCCAGGCAGTGGCTGAGAACGGAAGCGCTCGCCGCAACCGAGAGGGTGTGTTCCAGGCCGAGATAGCGCTTTTGCTCGTCCTGCAGCAGGGCAAAGGGCAGGTAATGCAGCGCGCCATGGGGAAGAATGATGAGATGTTCGCTGCGGCCGATCTCCTCGGCGAAGGGCTTGATTAAAAGATCGTAGAGACGGCGCGCGCTCTCGGTAATGGTGAGCTGCCGGGAGAGACTGCGGCGGAGCAGGCCGATCTCCTCCCCGAGCGCAGCCTCGCTGATCTCAACCCGCTGCATCCGGACCGATTCCCGGGTGACCAGCCAGATCGTGAGACGGTCGCGATGCAGGTAATAGACCAGCATCACCCCCTTCTCCGGGAGCAGATGGCGGATTTCCTCCTGCCCCAGAGGTTCGACCTGATAGAGCGCCGACAGCTCGGGATTGGCCTCACGCACCCGCAGGAGGTGTTCCGCGTAGCGGCTGCGCAGCTCCTGGATCCTCTCCCCAAGCCGTCGCAGCTGCTGTGCCTGCAGGGCATCACCGCGGGCCTGGAGATAGAGCATCTCGCTCTGGGCCCGCGCGAACTCGCGCTGCAGGCTGTCCCCGGACGCCGCGAGCCGGCTCTCCTCCGGCGAGGAAAAAACCAGCGGGCGCTGGCCGAGCAGGTCGAGAAAACTGCGGGCGCGCGCGCGTTCAGCCACCTCGAGGGCCTTGCCAGCCTCTCCTCCCTCAACGAGCGCATCGATCAGGGCGCTGTAGACCTCGAGCTTGTCGTCGATAAAACCTGAGGCGTACTCCTCGACGCGGATGCGGGCGCGCATCGACTCGATGGTCTCGAGAGCAGCGTAGAGGGCCTGGATCTGTGCCGGGCGATTTTTGACCCCGGCATGGAGATCGGCGAGCTGACGCTGCGCCCGCCAGGTGACGTCGGGCATGAAGAGCTCCCCGGCCATCGCGGCGGAGGCTTCCAGGTTCGCCCTTGCCGAGTCCGGATGACCGAAGCGGCGCTGCAGGGTGCCGAGGACCAGCAGGCTCTGGGCCTCATTGCGGCTGTCCCGGATGGCGCGGCTCAGCTCAAGTCCGCGGCCAGCCAGGAACATGCCCTCGCTGCCCCTGCCGATCAGGCCGTAGATCGCGCCGAGATTGCGATAATCGTAGGCCAGTCCGCGCTGTGAAACCAGCAGGGAATCGAGGATCATGGCCTGCTCGAAGCTGGCCCGCGCCAGTTCGAAGCGGCCGTCGGAACGGTGGATCATCCCCAGATTTTTGTGGATGGTCGCCTGATTGAGGCGGTCGTCAGTGCGGACAGCGATCTCCAGGGCTTTCTGTTCGAATTCGAGAGCCTGCTGCGGCTGGCCCAGACTCAGGGCGATCAATCCGCGCGTGGCGTAGGCCGTCTGCAGGAGCTGGTCGTCGCCCAGTTTGTTGAAGGTCTCCAGGGCGGCGTTCTGATGCTGGAGGGCGGTCTGATAATCCCCCATCTTCCACAGCACATTGGCCAGATACTGCCGGCTGAGGGCGATCAGTCTCTTCTCTCCCTCCTCGCCGGCGAGCGCGAGCGCCTCCTGCTGACAGCGCAGTGCAGGTTGGTAGTTCCCCATCTTTTCATGGGTGATGCCCAGATTGTGGAGAGCATCGATGATCTCCGCGCGGGCCGCCAGGGGTCGCAGGAGAACGAGCGCACGCTCCTGCAGATCGATGGCCGCGGTGTAGTGGTCCCGGTAGAGGAACTCGATGCGCCCCATATCGCGCAGGGTGAGCCCCATGCCCAGAGGATGTTCGAGCTGCTGATAGCGCTCGAAGGCCTGGTTGAAAAAGCCCATCGCCTTGTCATACTGTCCACCGCGCTCAAAGATCAGGCCGGTCTCGCGCAGCGACTCCGCCTCCTGCTCAACCAGTCCGTGCTGCTGGGCCAGCTCGGCATACCGCCTCTTCGCGGCCACCCCTTCCTCATATTGGCCGTTCTGGGTATGGAAATAGGCCAGGTTATTGAGGCCGGTCACCACGGCGTCGACATCGCCAGCGCGTTCGGCCGCCTCGAGGCGGCGCTGCTGGAGTTCAATGGCCTTGCCCCACAGCGCTCCGTTGATGGCCGCCTCGAGCACACGCTCCTCGAGCAGGGCGATGCTCTCCGCATCCCCCTGCCGCTCGGCCATCTGCAGCGCCTCCTCATAAAAGACGATAGCATCGCTCCACTCCCCCAACCGGAAGGCGGCATGGCCCCGGCGGACCTTGCCGGCAAAGCCCTCCACCGCGAACTGCTGCTCCTCAGCCTCGGTCATCCCGCCATAGCCGTAAAGCTGAAAGCGCCCCCACTCCCTGAAGGGAATGCCCCTGGCCAGCATGCCCCGCTGGGTCTGTGCGAGCGCCACCGCCGGGGGCATGCTTTTGAGATTGGCGTAATAAAGTCCGTAGAACTCCGCTTCACGGCTCCTCTCTCCCGGCCAGAGGGTGAGAAGAAAGGAGGGCACACCGGCATAGTGAAGGCCGCGCTCCCACGCCAGACCGGGCTCGGCAGTGGCCACTCCGAGCAGGGGTTGTGTACCGCTCAGGGTCAGCAGCCCGGCCGGGAACGAGTTGGCGTAGATCTCCTTGACTGCAAAACGGGCCGGAGCGTAACCGGGCACGCTGAATCCGATGCGAGATTCGAGGGGATCAATGGTATTCCAGGCGGTCTCGGCCTTGAGGTGGATCAATTCCGCCAACCCCATGCTGTTGATCTGCGCCGGGAAGCTGTTCTGCTGCTCCCCCGGCTGCGGCCCGCTCACCTGATAGCCCTGTCCGGCCAGGGCCTGAGCCAGCATCGGATCATCCGCCATATAGATCCTCCGCCCCTGCAGCTTGCGTTTTTGCCCGGCGTAATACCAGGCGGTCAGGCTCGAACTCACGCTCACGGCCACCTCCCGGCCCGGCAGGGAGTGGATCGCAGCGCACCAGGGCAGGTAAAAAAGTTCTTCATCCGGGATGATGACCAGGCGCTGGGCCTCTTCCGGCAGCTTCAGGACGGGAGCGAGCAGGGAGTTCCACAGGGTATCGCCCGTGGCAGCATCCAGTCCGCCGGCGCGGCGCCAGGAGTCCAGGGCTGTGGCCAGGGCCTCCCCGGAGAGGGGTATTTCATTGAGCGCGACGCTCTGCGCCCTGATCGTCCAGGCCAACAGCCGCTCCGGCATGCGCTGATAAAGCACCAGGGCCTCGCGCTGTTGCAGATTTTTCTGTACCTGGAGCAGATCGACCGGTTGAACGCGTACCAGCCCCTCCAGTTCGGGGACCTCGGCGCGGAGTTGTTTGAGGATCTCCTCGTATTCATTTTGATAGCCTTCGAGCTGTTTTTTAAGCTCCCGGGTCCGCCGCGAGGCGACGTTGCCCTGAGTGCGGGCGCGCAGGATGGCGCTGCTGGCCTGATCGATCTTGTCCTGCACAAAGCGGGCATTGCCGAGAAAGATCTTGTGGCGCTCCCTGCGAAAGGTGATCTCCTCCCGGCCGGTCAGATCCAGATAGGACTTGGCGCGCATCCGTTCAGCGAAGGTCAGGGCGCCCCTGGTATCGCCCATCCGCACCAGCGCCGCGATCACCCGCAGGTAGGGCTGCTGGTGGGTCCGGCGCATGTCGGGGGCCACCGCCCCGAGAGCGGCGGCGGGATGGGCCTCGAGCAGCTCGACGGCCTCGAGATAGAATTCGAGGGGGACGCTCTGAATGGCGTAATGGCGCCGGCTTTCGAGACTCATCCGCTCGAGCACCTCGCCGAGAGCGACATCGATCCGCCAGGCCAGAGTGTATTCGCCGCGGCGCAGGGCGGCCTTGCGGCAGCGGTTGAACTCCTCCCAGGCCTCCTCATAATCCCCGCCGGCGCGGTAGAGCTCAGCGAGGGCGTACATGCTCGCCAGCTCACTCCTCTCCAGGCCATAACGGCGGCTGAGATCGAGGGCCTCATCAAGGTATCCTTTCACCCGACCCATCCGCTCCAGATCCGCCATAGTGGCGGCCAGAGCGCCCGGACCGGAACGCTCACCCTCCGGCCGGGCCTCAATGAGCATCACCTCGGCCAGCTGGAGGAGGAGCTGCGCCCGATCGCGATTGTAGAAAAGCTGGGTGTTATCCAGAAAAGCGAGGGCCCCCTGCAGGGCGACGGCAGCGGAATCGGCATAGAGCCCAGGCTCCGCGGCCGGGCTGTGGCCGAGCTGGCGCTGCAGATGCAGACCGCTGGCGATGCGCCCCATGTTCAGGGTGTTGCGAATCACGCCGTCGGCGATGGCATATTTTTCACAGAGGCCCAGCGAACGCCGGTAATACTCCCAGGCGCGGAGGTAATCGCCCCTGAGGAAATGGATATAGCCGAGATTGTTGTAAAAGGTTGCCTCGGCGCGATAGTCCTTGCGGCCGTGAAAAAGCTCGACCTTTTTCTCGACATAGCTGATGGCACTGGAATACTCCTTGTTCCGCTGATAGCTGTCGGCGAAGATGGAAAAAATCAGGGCGCGTTCATCCTCGGTGGTGAAGCTCTTGAGCGAATTCATGCCCATGGTGCTGAAATCGATAAAGGGGACCGGGAAATACCAGCCGAGGAACCCGACCTCCATCCGGCTCGACTCCCCCTTGATCCTTTTGATCTTGCCGCTGTCGAGCAGATCCAGGGCGCGGCGGGCGTAGACGATCGCATCGGCGGGCTCATCGAGACGGAGATAGTTGTAGGCGATGCTGCGATAGCTGCGCATCAATTCGGGCAGGGCATTGTTCCTCTTTTCGATCTCCGCCGCCTGCTGGAAATGATCGATAGCCGCCTCGTACTGTTCGCCGATTTCGTAGAGCAGCGCCAGCCGCTTGGTATTGAGCAGAACCCGGGGCTCCCTGTCCATCGCAGCGTAGAGCTCGATGGCGTGGCGGAGGAAGCGCGGCCCCTTTTCCAGGTCCTCGGTCACCAGGGCGCAGTGGCCCATCCGTTCGTATATGAGGGCCTCACGCTGCTTGTCGGTGAAGGAGGAGTCGTAGAGCAGCTTCACCTGATAGAATTCATAGGCCTTTTCATAGCCGAACTCGCCGAGGTTGTAATAGTTATTGGCGAGGTTGAGGGCGAGATTGGCCTCCAGCTGCGGCTCGAGGATTTCGTCATTGAGGACGATCGCCTTGTTCAATTCGTGGATGGCGCGCTCGTAATAGCGCGCCGGCTTACGCTCCTGGTAGAAGGTGAGGCGGTGGTAGAGATCGACGAAGGGGGCCTTGACCGCATTCCATGCCCGGGCCAGGAAGGGAGTCGGTTTGGCGCGCTGCCGGGCCTCATAGTTCTCCATCATCTCAAAATTGAAGGCGATGGTGAGATAGCCTGGGACCATGGTATAGTCATAGGAGAGGGCGCGGGCGATGATCGCGCTCGAACGGTTGACCAGGTAAACCGGGTCGAGTCCGTCCGGATCGTTAAAGAGTTCAGCCTTTTCGGTTCCCTTGTAGCTGTAGGCCAGACCCAGGGCGTAGGTGAGGATATTATCGCCGGGGTGAAGAATGTTGATCTGGCGGTACTCCTCGATGGCCTGATCGATCTTTTTCTGATAATACATGCATTCCAGATAGCTGCGATGGGCCTGCAGGTTGTGCAGGTCCCTCTCCCAGGCACTGCGGTAGCGCATGGCGGCCAGCTGGAGGTCTCCGCTGGCGCGCAATTTGTCGGCGGAGGAGAGCAAGGCCATGACCAGCCGGTCGGAGGCGAGGGCGGCCAGATCGGGGCGTTCCTGCTGCTGCTCCTTGACCAGCTGGTCGAGGAGGGCGAGGGCGCTGCCGCTGTCGCCGAGGCGGAGCCAGGCCTCGGCACGGCTCATCCGGGCTGTGAAGAGTTCGTCGACAAGCTCCGGAAAGAGGGTCTCCATCGCCTCGAATTCACGGATGGCGGCGCGGTACTCCTTGTTGCGGAGCAGGATATTGCCGATGCGGAACTGCGCCTCCGCCGCCAGGGCCGGAAAGCGGCTGTACTGGCCGACGATCTCCCGGTAGCGGGCGATAAAGGCTTCAGAGCCCTTGCGGCCTGAAATGAGCAGATCGAAAATCCGGTCCCGCGCCTGCAGCATCCACTGACGCTGGTCGGGATAGAGGTCGACGACGTGAAGATAGGCCTGGACCACCTCCTCCTGGCTGGCGAACTGCCGGAAGAGGTCGCCAATCTTGAGCTGGCTCGCCGCGCAGGCATCCCGCTCCCCCGGATACTCCTTCTGCACGCGGGCGTACTCCTGAAAGGCGCGGGTGTGCTCCCCCGATTCGAAATAGAGGTCGCCGAGGGCCAGGCGGGCGGCCGCGGCCGGCGCCGGCTGGTCGTCGTAGCGCAGCAGGAGCTCCTCGATTCCGTGTTTGAGCAGCCCATTGGCGCTGCCGCTGCTCTTGCCCTGTACGCCCAGCCCCAGCAGGGCGAGTTCGGCATAGGCAGCGGTTTCGCGCTCGCCCGCATAATGGGCAGTGACCAGCTGCAGGAAGGAGCGGGCCGCCCCCTCATCCCCCTGCAGCATTGCCACAATGCCCATCTCATAGAGGGCGCGGGCGGCGTATCGGCTGCTGTCCGGGAAGAAATCGACCAGGCGTCTCAGGGCGATGAGCCGCTCACTGAGGAGCCGCTGTTCCTTTTCGTCAGGCTCGACCTCCCGGTAACCCAGACAGAGGGGTCCCAGGTACCAGCGTGAGGCTCGTTCCAGGAGGGGGAACACCTCATCCGCCCAGCGGTACTGCGCGGCCGCGCCCGGCTGCCGCGGTACGGACCCGTCGAGGGGGATGGACCAAATGTCGAGGTTGCCGCCGCGGTCGGATGAAAAATAGACGCGCTGGTCTCCGCCGCACCAGGGCTGCATAATGTTGTCGCTGCCACTGGTGAGGGGCATGGCGCTGCGCACCATGAAGGGATTGAAGCCGGGTTGAAAGAGGCGGGCCAGTGGCGAGGAGAAGAAGGGGCTCTCCGCCGGGGCTGGCAGAGGGGCCATCTCCCAGAGGGCGCCATGGTCTGCGGGCGTCAGCAGGGAATCGCCGTTGCAGTCTCTGTCGAAACGCAGAAAGACCAACCGGCTGGCATCCGGCGACCAGGTCGGGAAGCCTTCAGCAGCCTCGCCCCGGGTCAGGGGATAAAGCGAGGGCTCGCGCGGATCCCACAGACCGTCGACCTCCCCATGCGTGGGCCTGGGGCCGTGCAGATTGATCAGCCAGATGTCGCCGCCGTTCTCTGCGCCGGCGCGGAAGGAGGTGAAGGCGATGAGGT
>JAKPUX010000279.1 GCA_029554865.1 bacterium
TCGCGCACACTCAGGTTCTTTTCGATGGTCCGGCGGGCCAGGGTTTCCATCTGGGTTTTTTTGCGGACGGAGAGGAGGGCGCGGGCGTGACCGGCGGAGATTTTTCCGTCGACGAGGTATTGCTGGACACTTTCGGGCAGACCGAGGAGGCGGATGGCGTTGGTGATGGCAGCCCGACTCTTGCCGAGCTTCTTTGCCAGATCCTCCTGTCGGTAGTTATGGCGCGAGATCAGGTCTTGATAGGCGATGGCTTCTTCAATCGGGTTGAGGTCTTCGCGCTGCAGGTTTTCGATCAGGGCCAGCTCAAGGACATCGTCGTCGGCTACATCTTTGATGACGACCGGTACTTTCTCGAGTCCGGCCAGTTGTGCGGCCCGCCAGCGACGCTCGCCGGCAATGATCTCGAATTTGTCGCCCTTTTTTCGCAGGACGAGGGGTTCGATGATCCCCACGGAACTGATGGAGGCGGCCAGCTCTTCCAGTTCGTCCTGGCCGAAGTGTTTGCGCGGCTGGTCTCGGTTGGGGATGATCTCGCTGACGGCGAGTTCGTTGGCGATGGCGGGAGCCGGTTTGGCCGGCTGTTGGGGAATGAGGGCCTCGAGGCCACGACCGAGTGCTTTTTTAGCCATTGGTGATCAGCTCCTCGGCGAGTTTGATGTAGCTGCGGGCGCCGGCGCCGCTCGGGTCGTATTTGTCGATCGGAATCCCGTGGCTGGGGGCCTCGGAGATCTTGACGGTCCGCGGGATGATCGTCTGGAAGACCTTGTCCTTGAAATAGGACGTGACCTCCTCGACGACCTGGTTGGAGAGGTTTGTCCGGCTGTCGTACATCGTCAGGAGGACGCCTTCGATGGCCAGCTCGGGGTTGAGGCTGTTTTGCACCAGGCCGACGGTCTTCATCAGTTTGACCATCCCCTCGAGGGCGTAGTATTCGCACTGGATCGGGATCAGGACGGAGTCGGCCGCCGTCAGGCCGTTCAATGTCAACAGGTCAAGGGCCGGCGGGCAGTCGATGATGATGAAGTCATACTCGGCGGCCAGGGGGCGCAGGGCCTTGCGCAGGCGGAACTCGCGCTCGGGGGCAGACGTCAGTTCGACCGAGACGCCGGAGGGGTGCGGATTGACGGGGATCAGATCCAGATTGGGCACGGGCGTGCTGAT
>JAKPUX010000283.1 GCA_029554865.1 bacterium
GTCGCGCCCCGCGCGGGCGCGTGGATTGAAACCTGCTCAAAGGCGAGATTAGCGCTGTCGATGGCTTGTCGCGCCCCGCGCGGGCGCGTGGATTGAAACGTTGGCAGGATTCTGGCCAGCGCCAAGGATGAGACGACATTAAAGGATTTTCAAATGTACCGGGCATAAGATGCCATTGTCTTGCTATTGTATGCGAAGTTTAGAAACACGCCCCAACGCCTTTAGTACTTTCTCCCCTTTCTCGCAAAGTCACGCTTTATCGGGACGCAGACATACTCTTCGCGTGTCTATCATACAACTAGGCCATACGGCAAATAGTAAGTAATTTATTACTTGACATAATCCAATAACTTCACTATATTAAGTAAGTACTTACTATACAGGAGGCCCGGAATGTCAGCAGAAAACAATAAAAGCATGGAAAACGCCTACCGCATCGCCGGCGAGCTGCTCAAAGACAAGCTCAAACAGGCCGACCCGGAGGCTCTCGGCGACCTCGAAAGCCTGCAAGAAGCGGACGTCATTGTCGTCAAGGGCTCGTATGACCATATCGAGCAGGTCCTCTCCCTCTCCCGGACGCCGTTCACGCTCATCTCGCCACGCCAGCTTGATGCGGCGGAACTCCGGCCGGACCAGATCGTCTTTATCAACTGTCCGGGCAATATTGGTCCGAAAGGACTGAGGAAGCTTGCCGCCTTTGTCGCAGCGGGCGGATTCCTGTTCACGACCGATTGGGCCCTGAAACATGTTCTCGAGCCCGCCTTCCCGGGCTATGTGGCCTATAACGAAAGGGCGACGGCCGATGAGGTGGTCCGGGTGGAGCTTTTGGAGGCGGACGATCCCTTTCTCATGTCGCTGCTCGGCCCGGAGGACGATCCGCAGTGGTGGCTCGAAGGCAGCAGCTACCCGATCCATATCCTCGACCCCAATAAGGTCCGCGTCCTCGTGACCTCCAAACAGATCGGCGAACAGTACGGCGACGCACCCGTCTTTATCACCTTCGACCACGGCGAGGGCAAGGTCTACCACATGATCAGCCATTTCTATCTGCAGCGATCCGAGACCCGGACGCGAAGACAAACGGCAAGCGCCGCCGATTACCTGGTCGAAAAGGAAATCTCTGTTGAGCTGCGCGCCAAGTATGCAGCGATGGGAATCGACGAAGCTTCCCTGGGCGAGGTCGAGAGCGCCTTCACATCGGCGGCGATCATGAACAAGATCATCTTTGACAAAAAGTCGCAAATGAAGAAAGAAACTCCAGGGAAGAAAAGCGATGATCCGAAAAAAGCCTGAAAACAGGGAGGCCTCGCAGGACGCCGGCGCGCCGATGCTCAACAAGCCATCCCGGTCGTATCTCAATCCGACGACCAAGGCCGTCGCCCACCCGGTCCGGTCGCAAATCCTCAGGGCTTTGAAGGAAGGCGATCTGTCGACCGTCGAGCTGGAGAAAATTACCGGGGAAACCCGCTACAACCTTTACCATCACCTCAGCGCCCTCGAGCAGGTCGGACTCATCGACTGGACCATGCGGGACAACAAGACCAAGCTCTATCAACTCCGGACACCTGAGACGCCCGACGTGACGGTGACCATCCTCTCGGAGGAGGAGGTCAAGGCCCATCGCGAGAAGCTCAAGCTCCTGGTCGCGGCGCTGGAGGAGATCTCCGGCGAGCCGATCCTTAACGCCGACAAAATCACAGGCGCCGAGGTTTGCCTCTATTACAAGTGGCAAGACAAACGATAGCCAGAGCGCCAGCAGCCGCATGCAGCACGTTCCGCCTGGGTGCGATAGTGTTGACAGCCCCTGATGCCAATATCGCGGCATCTATTCAGGTGGAAGCGAGAAGCCGGGGGTGGGAACGAGAAAGCAGGGGTGGGAGCAAGAAGGCGGGGTGGGAACGAGAAAGCTGGGGTGGAAGCGAGAAGCCGGGGGTGGGAACGAGAAAACTGGGGTGGGAACGAGAAAAAACCGGAAAGTGAGGAGAAAAGATGCTTGGCGCAATCGCAGGAGATATCATCGGCTCGGTCTATGAATGGGACAATATCAAAATCAAGGATTTTCCCCTCTTTTCACCCGGCTGCTTCTTCACGGACGATTCGATACTGACCATCGCCCTGGCCGATTCCATCCTCACCGGGAGATCCTATACCGAAAACCTGAAAACCTTCTACCGCCTCTATCCCAATGGCGGCTATGGCGGCAGCTTTCACCACTGGGCGCAAAGTCCCTCCTCTTCGCCCTACAACAGCTGGGGCAACGGCGCCGCCATGCGCATCAGTCCCGTCGGATTCGCATTCGATGATCTGGAGACCGTGCTGCAAAAGGCGAAAGAATATACCGAGGTGACTCACAATCATCCCGAGGGCATCAAGGGGGGCCAGGCCACCGCAGCGGCGATTTTTCTGGCGCGCAGCGGCCGGTCGAAAGAGGAAATCCGGGCGTATATCGAATCAACCTTCTACTATGATCTGAGCTGGAGCGTGGATGAGATCCGCCCCGGCTACAAGTTCAACGAATCCTGCCAGGAGACCGTTCCCCAGGCGATCCGGGCCTTTATCGACGCCACCAGTTTTGAGGATGCCATCCGCAACGCCATCTCGCTGGGGGGAGATTCCGACACCCTCGCCTGCATCACCGGCGGCATCGCCCAGGCCTTCTACAAGGGCGTGCCCGCAGATATCGCCGCAAATGTCTATGCCATCCTCGATGAGCGGCTTGCCGATATCACCCGCCGGTTCATGGCAAAATACAGGATAGAGTAAAACTGTTCACAAGAGCCGCCTCCCCATGCCGTCCGTACGGATGCGGCTCTTGTGTAATATTATACTCTTGAGGATAATGACCTCTCCCGCTCTTGAGGGCCACTGATCAGGATTTCAGGAAATTTCTTTTCTCGCATCCTGCCCCGATTTTTAACCGCTACGGCCTTTTTTCCCGGTCGCGGCCGGATTCGTCCTCTTTCCCCCTCTCCCGGCCTGCGCTACAGGGATTTCTGCACCTTTTTCGCCCCCAAAGGCGACCAAAGGCCATAGCTCTCTTCGGCGATGCGGCACTTGCCCTCGCTTCTCCAGGTAAATCCGTAATTGTAGCCAAACCACAGGTACTGGTCGCCGCCGCCGTTCTCGGTGGTGATGATGTAACGGTTGGCGACATTGCCGATGCCGAGGACCTTCCCGCCCGGGGTCTCGGCGTCGCCCTTGTTGGCGTCAAAGGGGATCCAGCCGTAGGGCGGCAGCCAGACCTCAGTCCAGCGGTGGAAGACATCGTCGACACTGGCGTCGTCGCCGCGCAGGCTCACTGCCCCGACGTAGCGCACCGGCACACCCAGAGCGCGACAGAGGGCGATCATGGTGTAGGAGTATTCGGAGCAGGAGGCGGTGCCGCGCCGCAGTACTGTCGGCGCCGGATTCCATCCCCCCACCGGTTTGAGATTGTAGGTGAGGTGTTCGGTCAGGTATTCGTAGACCCGGCGGGCGATCCAGTAAGGATTTTCTTCAGCCCCGGCGATTTTTTTCGCCAGCTCCTGGATGTAGGGATCCCCGATCTGATATTTATCGCCATCGCCGAGATATTTTTCCCTGATTTCGGCCGGGATCGCGCTGAGCGGGCCGATACGATCGGGATAGATAAAGTACTCGACCGCATAGACCTCGGCCTGAACGCTCCAGGAGGGCTTGACCATGCTGCCGCTGGCCAGGTTTTCAAAGCGGTAATGGGCGAGTTTTTGTCCCCAAAGGTCGCTGATGATCTCGTTGGCCCCCGGCTTAAAAGCGACCGGCTGCAGCAGCTTTTGGTTGTCGCGGCTCTCTGGGATGGGCAGATAAATGTCGAGGCCGGTCACGGTGCCGGGACCGTAGTTGCGGAACTCCTTGATGAAGGTGAGATCGAGCTCCTTTTTATCCCAACGGGTCATGATCTCCGCGCTGAGCACCTCGATCTGGTAGATCTCGCGGTTCTCGAAATCGGCGCACCAGAGGCTCCCCTCCGCCCAGGCCAGTCCGCTGGGAAAGGGGCCGGGCGCGCGCAGGGAGGAAAGGCAGAGGCCGTCGGCTGGATTGACCAGATAGATTCGGTCGGTGCCGCGATCGGCAATCCAGAGGTATTTGCCGTCAAAGGTGATGCCGGTTGGCTCAGCGGCGGGCGATGGAAAGGTCTGGATCATCATGCCGTCGACCGGCGAGACCCTGAGCACAGCATCGCTCTTGTGATCGATCATCCAGATGTCCCGGCCGTCCCAGGCGATGCCGCGGGGATTGGGACTGTTCGATTCCAGAGCCTGCTCCACCCGGCCGGTGGCCGGATCAATACGGTAGAGAAGTTTTTCGCCGGCGTCAACATGCCAGAGGTGGCGGCCGTCCCAGGCCAGACCCTCGGGATGATAGCCGGGGGACTCCAGGCTGGCCACTACTGCGCCAGTGCGGGGATCGACCTTGATGATTTTGTCGTTGTGGGCATCAGCCAACCAGAGATGTTTGCCGTCAAAGGCGAGTCCGGTCGGCCGCAGCCCCGGAGAGGGGATGGTCTGGAGGATGTCGCCCACGCGGGCGAGAAGGCTGGTCGTCAGCCAGAGCGACGCCAGGAGGAAGAACATGAACTTTTTCATTGTTGCTCCTCGTTCTGATTTAGGGTATTTGCCCCGCCGTAAAAAAGTAAGCGCCAACTCCTCAGCATGAGAGGGGCCAGTTTTAGTCCTCCCCCCTCATGCAGCTTCCTCCTTCACCAGACAGATGAGCAGCTGCCCTGCCCTGGGAACCAGAGGACGGTCGGCCGTGAAAACCTGTAACTTTTTCTCCTCAGTGATCAGAAAAAGAGGCAGCGCTCTCTGTCCGTACAACTCACCAAATTCCTTATAGCCGAATTCCTCGGTCAGCGCCGTGCGCTTGATCTTCGCCCCGTTGGCGAAATCAGCGCCGAGGGCCCCGTAGCTTGCCTCTGCCGAGAAGAGCAGCCGCCCGCACTGGTCCATGGCCATGGTGTTCTGGCCGCCGCTCTTTTTGCCGAGACAGGAGAGCTGGTAGGTCTCCGCCCGGCCGAACAACTCGGCGAAATGCTGCGTCGCCAGAACGTTGACCTCGTCATTGCCGGTCAGGGCCAGCAGCTTGCCCACCCCGAAGAGGGGCAGCTCTTCAGCCACGTTCTCCGCCAGAATGCTGCCGTGCCAGGTGGTCAGGTTCTGCATCCGCGCCGCTGATAGATTGGCATAGTTGGTATCGACTATCAGTACCTCCAGCCCCTCCTTTTGCAGGGCGATCGCCATCTCCCGCGCCCAGTCGTGGGCACCGGCGAAGAGCACGCCCTGGGGATTGCGTTTCGCCAGCTGCAGCCGGCGCGCCAGCGGCGCCGCCAGCAGTCCGTAAAAGGTGACCGTGCAGATGATCACGAAAAAAGTCAAAGGAATGAGCCGCTGCGCATCGGCATAGCCCGCCTTGACCAGGGTGAAAGAGAATATCGAGGCCACTGCGGCGGCGACAATGCCGCGCGGCGCCAGTAAGGCGAGAAAGGTCTTTTCGCGCCAGTTCAGTTCACTCCTCCAGGTCGAGAGATAGATCGCCAGGGGCCGTATGATGAAAATAAGGAATAGGACAAAAACCCCATCGCGCCAGCCGATCTGCGCCAGGTCATCGAACTGCAGTCGCGCCGCCAGGATGATAAAGAGCCCGGAGATGAGCAGCAGGCTGAGATTCTCCTTGAAGGTGATGATGTGCCTGACCGGGACATATTTCTGGTTAGCCAGCAGGATGCCGAAAATAGTGACCACCAGCAGGCCGGCCTCCTTCTGTATCGTATTCGCAGCTGTGAAGGCGACGACCACCACCATCAGGGTGATCACCTCATCGAGATAATCGGGGATGAGATACTTTTTCAGCAGCAGGATCAGTGCAGCCGCGCTGACCACCCCGAGCAGGAGGGCGGCGATCAGGGTCTTGCCGATGGCCGCCAGCTCGGTCCCCAACGCCTGGGGAAATCCCCCGACCAGCACCGCCTCCAGCACTAGCACGGCGAGGATGGCGCCGATGGGGTCGTTGACGATGCCCTCCCAGCGCGCGAGGGAGGCGACCCTGCGCGCGGGGCGCACCTGCTGCAGCAGGGGGATGATCACGGTCGGACCTGTCACCACCAGGATGGCGCCGTAGATGATCGAGGTGGTCAGGCTCAAACCGATGACTGCGTAGGCTGCCCAGGCGACCAGCGCCCAGGTGATCACCACAGCCGTGGTGATCAGGCGGGTCACCGCACCGCCGATATCGCGCAGCTCGGAAACCTTGAGGCTCAATCCCCCCTCGAAGAGGATGATCGCCACCGACAGTGAGACGACCGGATAAAGCAAATCCCCCAGCAGACGATCGGGATCGATGAGATGCAGCAGGGGTCCGACCAGCAGGCCGGTGCCGAGCAGGACCAGAATTGAAGGCACCCTGAGGCGCCACGCCAGCCACTGGGCGCTGACAGCGAAAAAGAGAATGGCGGCGAAACCGACGATGATATGTTCTTCCATGACTGTGCTTACTCCTCTTTGCGTTGCGCCCGGTCGAATTCCTCACCAATCTCAGGGACGGCCACCTGCGAGAGTAGAGAAACAACAACGATTACGATGCAGGCAGTGAGAAAGGCCGGCAGCAGCTCATAGATAGCGAAGAGTCCGCCGGCCGGCCGCAACAGGAGTTTCCAGATGAAGACCATCGCTCCCCCGGCGATCATGCCCGCCAGGGCGCCGTTCCGGGTCGTCCGCTTCCAGAATAGGGAAAAGAGCATGACCGGGCCGAAGGTGGCGCCGAAACCCGCCCAGGCGAAGGAGACAATATTAAAGATGATACTCTTTTCATCCAGGGCGATGAGAACACCGATGAGCGTGATCGCCAGCATGGAGGCCCTGGAGACCAGCATCACCTCCCGGTCTGAAGCCTCTCTTCTCAGAACACGCTGGTAGATATTCTTGGCAAAAGCCGAGGTCGCGATGAGCAGATAAGAGTCCGATGAGCTGATGGTCGCGGCAAGGATGCCGGACATGACCATGCCGGCGAGCAGGGGCGGGAGGAGGCTGCGGCTCAGCGCAATAAAGATGCTTTCCGCGCCGCTCCGGGTAAGAAAAAGAGCCGGATAGAGCGCTCGGCCGGTCAGGCCGATGGTTACCGCTGCGCCGAGAGAGAGCAGGCACCAGCTGACGGCGATGCGTCGTGATTTGTCCAGATCGACCGGATTGCGGATCGCCATAAACCGGATGAGGACGTGAGGCATCCCGAAGTAGCCCAACCCCCAGGAGAGGGTGGAAAGAATCATCAGCGGACCATAGGTTCCCGCTCCGCCAAAGAGCGGCTCTGCCGCAGCGCCGGTTGCCTGGAGGCCATCGCGGACCAACGGCCGGGCGATGCCGAAAAACTCGAAAAAGCCGGGAATGTGGCGGATATTCTCCATCACCCGGGTGAGCCCGCCCGCGGCGTGAATTCCGGACAGGGTGATCACTCCCAGGGCGGCAATCATCACCACCGCCTGGATGAGATCGGAGACGGTTTCGGCGAGGAATCCTCCGATGACCACGTAAGTGAGGACAAAGAGAGCGCCGAGCAGCATCATCCAGGGATAGGGGAGGCCGAAGAGGGTTGCAAAGAGCTTGCCCGCGGTGACAAAACAACTCGCTGCATAGACGGTGAAAAAAATCAGGATAAAGAGCGCCGCCGTGCTCATCAGCAGTTTGCGCTGTTCACGGAAACGGTTACTCAAAAAGTCTGGAATAGTGATGGCGTCGCCGGCGAGGGCGGAGTAGGTGCGCAGCCGTTTGGCCACGAAAAGCCAGTTCAGCCAGGTACCGATGGCGAGTCCGGTCGCCGTCCAAAAGGCTTCGCTGAGGCCGAACCAGTAGGCCACTCCGGGCAGGCCCATCAAAAGCCAGCCGCTCATGTCAGAGGCTTCGGCGCTGAAGGCGGTGATCCAGGGTCCGATCGTCCGGCCGCCGATGAAAAAATCCTTGCTGCTGGTATTGGCGCGCCGGGCGTAATAGAGGCCGATGAAGATGACCAGGGCCATGTAAGCGCCCATAGCAGCCAGCATTTGCATCCGCGCTTCCGTCAT
>JAKPUX010000287.1 GCA_029554865.1 bacterium
GCCCTGGCGGCCTCGGCCATCGGCTTTTACCACCAGCGCTGCCCGGACAATCCCCCCAAAAGCGTTGTTGTCGAACCGGACAAGGCCGCCTGCCTCTGGCTCTCGGCCCGCGAAGGACAGGGAAAGCCGCTCTCCTTCAAAGGGGAACTAGACACGATCATGGCCGGACTGGCCTGTGGCGACCCCAGCCCGCTGGCCTGGCGCATCCTCTCCCGCTGTACCGATGTTTTTGCGGTCTGTCCCGACTACGTGGCCGCCAAGGGCATGCGGGTCTACGGTGTTCCCCTGGCCGGCGACCCCTTTGTCGTCTCCGGTGAATCCGGTGCGGTCACCCTCGGGTCGATCATGTTCCTGATGGCCATGCCCGAAGCCGCCGGCCTGCGAGAGAAGCTGGGCCTCGACCGCTCCAGCCAGATCCTCCTGATCAACACCGAGGGGAATACCGACCCCGATGACTTCAGGCGCATCGTCTGGGAGGGCGGGGATCCGGTTCCCGAGGAGTTCAAGTTCTACAAGCAGGATCCGTAAGCGGATGCCCTTCATGCCGGTCAGGCCCTGCCTTGACCGGCCTGCACCTGGCCGGGAGACTTGCGCTCCCGCCGGGAAGGCTCCGTCGGGCGGACCAGTACCGGACGCCATTAACCAGAGCTGACCAGAGCAGCCTCGCGCCGCGTTTCGCTTGCGTACCGGCCCTGTCCATGCTATACTCCTGTCAGTTGCACTCGCCCCCCGCAACCGGGAGCACAACCAATACACTACCTATTCCAAGGAGAAACCATGAAAGTCCTTCTGGCAGACAAATTTGAAGCCGCAGGCATCGAGAAACTCAAGAGCCTCGGCTGTGACGTCATCTCCGAGCCGGATCTCTCGGCCGAAACGCTTGCTGAAGGTCTCGTCAAGCATGACCCGGACGTCCTGATCGTCCGCTCGACAAAGGTGCAAAAGCCGGCCCTCGAAGCGGCCAAGACACTCAGCCTGATCATCCGGGCTGGCGCCGGGTACGATACGATCGACATCAACACCGCCAGCGCCCGGGGGATCTTCGTGGCCAACTGTCCCGGGAAAAACGCGATCGCCGTCGCCGAGCTGGCCTTCGGCTTCGTCCTTTCCTGCGACCGGCGCATCATGGATGCCACCCGTGACATTCGGGCCGGCAAATGGAAAAAGGGACTGTATTCCAAGGCCCAGGGTCTCTTTGGCCGGACGATGGGTGTGATCGGTCGCGGACAGATCGCCCAGGCCCTGATCGACCGGGCCAAGGGTTTCGGCATGGAGGTCATGGTCTGGAGCCGCTCCCTGAGCGAGACGGATGCCGCCGCCATGGGCGTGAGACGGGCCGCCAGCCTGGCCGATCTCGCCAAGGCGTCCGATGTCGTCAGTGTCCACGTTGCCGCGACCGCCGAAACAAAAAACATCATCGACGCCAAGTTCTTTGACGCCATGAAGAAGGGCGCGATCTTCGTCAACACATCCCGCGGGTCCGTCGTAGACTACGATGCCCTCAAACAAGCCATCCAGGAAAAGGGGATTCGGGCCGGGCTGGATGTCTTCCCCGGCGAACCGGCCGGGAGCGAGGCTGACTTCACCTCCGAGGTCGCCAATCTTGACTGCGTGGCCTCCGCGCCCCACATCGGCGCCTCGACCGAACAGGCCCAGATGGCGATCGCGATGGAGACCGTGCGCATCATCGAGTGCATGCTCAAGACCGGCGAGATCCCCAATGTCGTCAACCTCTGCGGTGAGACCTCAGCGCGCACCATCCTCGAGATCCGCCACGAAAACAAGCCGGGTGTCCTCGCCCACGTCTTCAACCTCCTCTCCCAGTCCTCGATCAATGTCGAGCAGATGGAGAACCTGATCTACACCGGCGAGGCAGCGGCCTGCGCCCGGATCCATTGTTCCACCGGGATTGATGCCACCTTGGCCGGCAAGATCCGCGACAAGGCCGAGATCATCTCCCTCGTCGTGAAGAATCCCTGACACAGGGGCCGTTTCAAAGCCATACGGGGCTGTCCCACAAGGACGGCCTCTTTTTTTTGCTGAACATCCTCAGGAGGAGAGCGGATCTGCCTGTTCCGTGTCACGCCTGTACCCCAAGAGAGGGCAGACACCCCGTCACGCAAGG
>JAKPUX010000295.1 GCA_029554865.1 bacterium
CGTTGGGGGAGAAACTCCAGCCATCGCCGCGTTCCTGTTCGGCTTTAGCCAAGCCGACCGGATAGATTTCGAGATTGAGGCCGTGGACTGCCGGATGATAGTCCGTGAAGAGGAGCCGGCCGAATTTGGAGATGCGCTGGCCTTCAGCCTGATCGTAAGAATTCCAGTAGGTATCCTCCTGCTCCGTGGCGCTCCAGCGGTCAAAGTCGAGGCCCCACTCGTTGAGCCCTTCGCCGTACTGGATGGAGCGGTAGGGGATCTCCATCTCGACCGCCCAGCCCCAGTCGTGGATACGGCTGGCCGAGAACCAGACCCCGTCCCAGCTGTAGTCGCGGTGGCGGGCGTCGTCGAGCAGGCGGCAGTCGGCGCGGCTGCCGCCGGCATTGACCGCGAACTTGTAGGCGGTGCGGCGGTCGCCAAAGGTGTCGAGCATCAGGGAGACGATATCGCCGCTGAAATCGTCATGTTTGCCGGTGTTGCGCTGGATGTGTCCAGGCTCATCCTGGCAGAGGATGAGACAGTAGAGATTTTTATCGTCGGTGAGGAGCTTGGCGATGGTGCGGTGCAGGGGCGGCCGGGCGTAGTAGGGCTGCAGCTGGAAAAAACCGCCGGCTGAATCGGCGCTGCTCCAGGCCGGCTCGATAAAGCCGTCGATGGTGATGGGCCCGGAAACCTTCCGCAGCTCGATGCTCCTGTTTTGGCCCAGCGCCGCAGCGAGGGACAGGGTCAGAACAAGCGGGATGAAGCGCAGGGCGGAGATGATTTTCATTCGTGTTCTGGTCAGGCCGGTTTGTGCTTGATGAAGGTGCCGGCCCTGAATTCGGCGAAGGCGGTGCGCAGCTCCTCGTCGGTGTTCATGACGATCGGGCCGCGCCAGGCGACGGGCTCGCCGATGGGTTGGCCATGGACAAGAAGGAAGCGCATTCCCTCCTCGCCGGCCTGGATCTGCACGGCCTCGCCGTCATCGGCGAAGACGATGAGCTGGCCGGCGCCGGCGAGCTGGTCCCCCGCAGCGGCGAAAGAGCCGCGGCCGTCGTAGAGGTAGGCGAAGGTGCGGTGCCCGGCCGGGAGGGGGAGGCCAATCCGGGATCCGGGGGCCAGGGTGAGATCGTAATAGCCGATATCGACGACCAGATCTTTCATCGGGCCCTGTGCGCCCGCCAGGCTGCCACTGATCACCTTCGCCTGGATGCCCGGCTCGAGCTCCACCGCCGGGATCTGC
>JAKPUX010000398.1 GCA_029554865.1 bacterium
AAATAGGTGCGAATGGACGGGGTGATATCGACGATGTCGCAGCGGCGGCTGGTGCGAATGGATATTCTATACATGCCTGCGTTCTTTCACAAGGGTCACAATGCGGGAAAAGGAAGTTACTGATAGGGAAAATAGCCAACCGGTCCCTTAAAAACAAGCGGAAATTGAGAAATCAGCAAGCGGGATAGGTGCAGGAAGAGAGTAATCCCTCAGTCCGCTGCCTGACCCTGATCAATCTTCGCGGCTGCAAGGAGTGCGAGCCGGATCTCCGGCACACCAGAGGTCGCGGGTAGGAGCCCCGTCGGTCGAAAAAGCAGATTGGAATTGCGGGAATTCCTCGGTATATTGGCCAAGATAAGGAAAGGAATTATCGTGGCCAAAAAGTATAAAATTCTGCACCTCCTGATTTTTTCCTGTGCGACTCTGGGCTACGGCTGGGGCGGCACCGGACATCGGATCATCAACGGCAGTGCTGCGCTCTCATTCCCGCCGGAGATGGCGTTTCTCAGCTACTGGTCGACTGGGCTGGCCGAACACGGCTCGGATGCCGATTTCCGCAAAAGCAGCGATCCCGCTGAGGAGAACAAACATTACATCGATATCGATTCCTTCCCGGAGTTTCTGGCTGCGGGTAGGATCATTCAGGATTTCGATTCGCTCGCGGCCCTGCACGGCCGCGATTTTCTCATGGAACAGGGGATTCTGCCCTGGGCGATAATTGCCGCGACAGACTCCCTGACCCGGGCCCTACAAAACCGCCAGTGGGACAAAGCCCTGCTCCTGGCTGCAGATCTCGGCCATTATATCGGCGATGCCCACAATCCCCTTCATATCACCAGAAATTATAACGGGCAATTCACCAATCAGCAAGGTGTGCACAGCCGGTATGAGTCGAGAATGCTCGACCGCTACGCCAATGAGATTTTCTGCCGCGGTGACCGCGGCGTTTACATCACGCACGTCGCCGATTACACGTTCAGGATGATCTACACGAATTATGCCTGTGTGGATTCCGTCCTCCTGGCGGATCGCAGCGCAGCACAACGGGCCGGGAACACCTGGAATGACACCTACTATGCCAATTTTTGGCAAACTGCACAATCCTTCACTGTGCCGCTGCTCGACAGCGCTGCCAGCCGTCTGGCAAGCCTGATCTACACCTGCTGGATCAACGCCGGCTCACCGCGCCCGACCTCCCTGGCCTGGACGCATCCCGCCTCTGCGTCCGTTTACAGCCTGGGACCCAATTATCCCAATCCATTCAACCCCGCTACGACCCTGACCTATGCCCTGGCCGCTGCCGGACAGGTCAGAATCGAGATCTTTAATCTGCTCGGACGGCGCGTGGCCCTGCTGTTGGATGAATGGCAGCCGCAGGGATACCACGAGGTCACCTGGCACCCGGAGGGCCTGCCGGGCGGCGTTTACATCTGCCGGATCAGCACAGGTTCCTATAATGCTTCCCGCAGGATGCAACTGATCAAATAATACTTTCTGCTAAAACAAGACAGCCGGCTGGTATGAAAAGAGCTCCCGTTTCCGGGAGCTCTTTTTGCACAGCCTTGAATCTGATGGACTGAGGCCATAATCCCTGGTGTTCAGGAGTGAAAAACCGGTTCCACTCCCCTGGCCAACTCATCCAGCCGGTGCAGCTCATCCGCGTCCAGCGGCTGCACATTCGCGGCGATGCGGAAGGCGCGGTCCCACAAGGCCGGGTCGCCGGGCGGGATGGCAGCCGTAACCCCCTGTCCATAGGTCCAGTTCAGGGCCAGCCGCGCCGTCTCATCCTCCTCCGCCGCGATCGGGTGATACCAGACCTTGCGATAGCGGCTGCTCTCCCCCTCCTTTATAGCCCGATGGGCCAGCCCCTTGAGGGCCAGAATGCCCATCTTTTTCTCCCGCGCGACCGGTAAAACCCGCGGCCCGAATTGCCCTGCGAACCAGTTGACAAAATTGACCGGAAAGAGAATGGTGTCAAACGGGAAGTGTGCCATCGCCGCCAGCGC
>JAKPUX010000304.1 GCA_029554865.1 bacterium
AGGGGCAGGCAGCCGCCGGCCAGGCTGGCGCTGCTGCGGGCCTGGTGCCAGCTGTAAAGGCTGTCCTCCACGGCCAGAAACGGTTCGATCGAAAAGCCCCCCTTGTCGACCTCGACCATGCCGTCGCTGTTGATCAGGGCCTCCTGGCGGGCATTGTTGACCCCGACGACGGTCCAGAAGGACTGCTCCCCCCGGCAGTAGCGGGGATAGAGCCCGATCGGCTCTTCGCGGGCCAGGGCGCTGTAAAAGGAGTCCGGGCTCTCGAAAAAGCCAAGGTCGCGGCGCCGGGCGGCGCCGGCGATCTCGGCGGGGGTCGGCGGCTGCTCCGGGGGCAGGGCCTGGAAGGAGAGGTCGTCGATCCAGAGGGTTCCGCGGCCGCCGGAGGAGGAGGAGATCATGAATTCGAGCTTGTCCATCCTGCGCAGGCTGCGGTCGGCTGCCGGTCCCCAGGCGAAATCGATGTGGCGCCTTTTAATCGTGATCGTGCTCCACTCCTGCGGCCAGTGATAATTGCGTTTGATGTGCCACCAGACGTTGTCGCCGCTGGCGTCGAGGAGCTTGAATTCAAGGTTGTTGGCGGGGGCATGGCCGCGGATCCGGAAGGTGAACTGGAAATTCTCCGGCAGGGTGATGGGCAGCTGTTTCTGCACGCCGCAGTAACCGCCGCCGGCGACGAAATGAAAGTCGAGGCGCAGGGCGCGCCCGCCTGCGGGCTGTTCCTCCAAAGTTGTGCGCAGGCTGACCCCGTCAGCGGCGATGTTTTTCCATCCCTCCAGGCTGCCGAACTGGTCGAGAGGGGAGGCGTCGAGCCAGCCGCCGCTGAAGCCGGCGCGGCGCAGGCCGCGCAGGAGGTGGGGATTCTGGGCCAGCACGCGCCAGATCAAGCCGGTGCGATAGTTCTCGATCATCGCCAGCATCGGCCCCTGATCGATGCCAAGATAATCGGGATTGAACCAGCCCCGGCTGTTCCTTTTGCCGACGCGATAAGTGGGATTGAAGGCGTCGAGAAAGCCGTAGCGGGTCCAGAGGCGGCCGCCGTAGCGGCGGCGCATCTCCTTGAGGGCGGGCAGGCAGATTTCGGGGGCGAAGGGCATGGAGCTGCCGGCGGCGTAGGGGGCGATGGTGCCGTCGTCATTAACCCAGTCGAAGGAGACCCCGCGGGCGCTGTAGGTGGAGAAGCGGCGTGTGATCCCGTCGATGACCACTTCAGTGTCGGCGGGGCCGTCGCTGGCTGTGAAGCCCCAGATATGTTCGCCGTAATCGCGCCAGCCGCCGGGGTTGGCGATGGCATAGTCCTGCTGGGAGAGGGTAGCCCGGCGGGAGTTTTCGAAATAATCGATCCCCCTGGCTCGCATCCAGGCGTCCTGGATGGCACGGAAATCGATCCAGACATGGGAGAACTGATGGCCGAAGAGGGGGCCAAAACTGACGAATTCCTGGCCGTGATAGGGGGCCCAGATATAGGTGGAGCACCAGGCCTCCCAGACCCCGTCGGGCAGGGGATGGGTGGGGGAACCAAGACCGAGGATGTAGAGGATCATCGACTCCATGTAGCCGGTCCAGGAGGTGGGATTGAAACCCTCCTCGGGATGCCAGCCCATCGACATGGTTTCGCGTCCGTTCATGAACCAGTTCCAGTCCGCCGCGAAATAGAGCGAGTCGGCCAGGGCGCGGATCTCCGCTTCGACGGGGTCGGGCTGGTCGAAATAGCCCTGGCAGAAGAGGGCGCCCATGATGAGCAGGGCGGTGTCCATATTCGAGAGCTCGCAGTTCCATTCGCGCTCACCGCTCGGGACCTGCAAAAAGTGGTAGTAAAATCCCTTGTGGCAGGTGGTTGTTTCGGCCTGAGGATGGGCGGCGAGTCCGCGGAAGAAGCGCAGGGCCTTGACGGTGCGCTCCGCCGCCTGGCTGCGGGTGAGCATGCGGTGCTCGACGGCAAGGGGAAAGGCGGTGAGGGCGTATCCCGCTGCGGCGATGCTGCAGGGCCCGGGTGAAGGGTAACGGTCCGGGGCGAGGCCGGTCTCGACCGGTGTGGTATCGATGAAATAGCGGAGGGTGCGCCGCTGCACCTCCTCGAGAAAGGGATCCTGCCGAAGTTCATCCGGGCCCGGCCGCGCGGTCTGGACGGAGAGGGTGAGCAGGAGGAACAAAAGGGAGCTGAACCGCATGATTGCCTCGAGTTTTTTTGATTGATTATTTCATGCTGAATGGCTACTTTAGCACCACTGATGAAACGACTCGGCCCTTCCTGTCTATTTCAGGGGAAGTGAAATCCCCTTCAATTTCAACCCTACACACTCACCAGCAGAGGAGAACCTCATGTCCGATCCTCAAAAGTTCGTTCCGTTCGTTTCTCCTGAATCAAAGATGGCTGAATTTACGATCCGGGCGCTGATCATCGGTCTGATCATGTGCGTCGTCCTCGGCGCGGCCAACGCCTATCTCGGCCTGAAAGCCGGCATGACCATCGCCGCGACCTATCCGGCGGCGGTGATCGGTATGGCGGTCCTCCGCCTCTTCCGCAACAAGGGGACGATGCTCGAACAGAATTTCGCCAGGACCGTGGGATCGATCGGCGAATCGGTTGCGGCGGGGGCCATTTTCACCCTGCCGGCTTTTTACATTTCCGGCCTCTGGCGTCCCTTTTTCTCCACCAGCCACTATTTGACCGCGACTATCATCCTCATCGTCGGCGGCGTCCTGGGCATCATGTTCGTCGCCCTGCTGCGCCGGGTGATGGTGGAGGATGCCACCCTGCCCTTCCCCGAATCGGTGGCGGCGGCCGAGATCCACAAAGCGGGCAGCTCCTCCGGAACCGGTTCAAAGTACCTCTTCGGCGCCATGATCGGGGGTGCTGTGGTCAAGATGCTGGCCGAGTTCAAGCTCTTCGCGGAGACCTGGGAGCATTTCATCGCCTTTGCGCGCAAGACCATCACCGGCACAGCCATCCCCGGCGAGGGCGGCATCCTGCTCAGCTCGCCCGGCATCAGCCCGGCCTACATGGGAGTCGGCTATATCATCGGGCCCAAGCTCGGCGCCCTCAACTTCAGCGGCGGTCTGCTCGCCTGGGGCCTGTTGACGCCGATCATCCTCTATTTCCTCACCCCCTCCATGACCCCCGATTTTCTCGCGGGCTGGGCGGCCTATCTGATGGGGCTCGATTCCACCCTCACCCAGGGTTCAGCGACAGCCAGGGTGAGCGATCCGGTTTTCCAGATGTACGCGGTCTGGCGCTACATCGTCAAGCCGATCGCCATTGGTGGCATGCTGATGGCGGCCGGTTTCACCCTCTTCAAGATGCGCAAGAGCCTGATCGCCGGCATCGGCCGTTCGGTCAGCGATGTCAAAAAGGCCGCATCGGGCAGCGCGGTGGAATATGCGCGCACCGAGAAGGACATGAAGTTCATGTGGGTGGTGGTTGGCATCCTCGCCTCTGCGGTCGTGACCTTTCTGGTTACCAAGTTCATCTTCGGCACCAGTCTTCTGGTCGCCCTCGTGGCCGCCACGGTGCTGATCATCCTCGCCTTTTTCTTCGCCGCCATTTCGGGCTATCTGGTCGGCATCATGGGCTCGAGCAATAACCCCATCAGCGGCCTGACCCTGACCGCCCTGGTGGTGACCGCCCTGATCCTGGTCGCCATCGGCGTCGGCAAGACCAATGCCGGTGTGGCGGCTGTGCTCGGCGTCGCTGCCATCGTCTGCGTCGGCGCCGCCGTCGCCGGCGAGATGCTCCAGGACCTCAAGGCCGGGCACATCCTCGGCGGTACCCCCTGGAAAATGCAGATCGGCAACCTCATCGGCGTGGTCATCGCTGGCGCTGTCATGTTCGGGGTTCTCCATTTTCTCAATCAGGCCGACATCGCCCAGGGCATCAAAGAGGGCTATGACGGCGGTTTCGGCAGCCCCAAACTCTCCGCGCCCCAGGCGGGCCTGATGTCCATGCTCTCGCAGGGCATCGTCGGCGGCCAGATGTCCTGGCCCCTGATCATCTGCGGC
>JAKPUX010000306.1 GCA_029554865.1 bacterium
CACAGGGCGGAGTCCTTGATGATGGCCGCCAGGTCCTCCAGCAGCTCGATATCGCCATCTCTGCCCTCTCCGTTGCAGATCCGCTTGAGGATCTCGAGCATGCGCTTGGTGCCTTCACGGCACGGGGTGCACTTGCCGCAGGACTCTTCCTGGCAGAACTCCATGAAGAACTTGGCCGTGTCCACCATGCAGGTGTCCTCGTCCATGACGATCAGCCCGCCCGAGCCCATGATGGCTCCGAGCTTGATGATCTCTTCGTAGTCGGTGGGGGTGTTGAGCGCCTCGGCAGGTATGCAGCCGCCGGACGGGCCGCCCAGCTGGGCCGCCTTGTACTGCTTGCCGTTGCGGATGCCGCCGCCGATGTCGAAGATGATATCGCCGATGGAGGTGCCCATGGGGACTTCCACCAGACCCACGTTGTTCACCGCACCGGTGAGCGCGAACACCTTCGTGCCCTTGGAGCGCTCGGTACCCATGGAGGCGTACCATTCGCCGCCATGGAGGATGATCTGGGCGATGTTCGCGTAGGTCTCGACGTTGTTGAGCACCGAAGGCTTCTGCCACAGGCCCTTGCTGGCCGGGAACGGCGGGCGGGGACGCGGCATGCCGCGCTTGCCCTCGATGGAGTTCATGAGCGCCGTCTCTTCGCCGCACACGAAGGCGCCGGCGCCCTGGTAGATGTGGATGTCCAGGCTGTAGTTCGTACCCAGGATGTTCTTGCCGAGCAGGCCGTATTGTCTGGCCTGGTCGATGGCTATGGAGAGCCGCTTGATGGCGAGCGGATACTCGGCTCGGCAGTAGATGTAGCCCTCGTTGGCACCGATGGAGTAGCCGCCGATGATCATGCCTTCGACCACGGCATGGGGATCGGCCTCGAGGATGGAGCGGTCCATGAACGCGCCCGGGTCGCCCTCGTCGGCGTTGCAGAGGATGTACTTGACGTCGCCGGCCGACTTGCGGGCAAAGGACCACTTCATGCCGGTGGGGAACCCACCGCCCCCACGGCCGCGGAGACCCGACTTCTTCACCTCCTCGATGACCTCGTCCTGGGTCATCTGGGTGAGCGCCTTGGCTGCCCCC
>JAKPUX010000309.1 GCA_029554865.1 bacterium
GCGGCCGCGGCGGATCTGGCGGTAGAGGAGATTATGGCCGTAGAGGGAGGTGACGAGGATATCCTGATCCCCGTCATTATCGACGTCGGCCGCCGAAGCCCCTTCGTCATAGTTGACGATTCCGGTCGGCAGGACGGCCACGCCGGCCAGGCCTGCGGCTGCGGCACTCTCGGTCTCCATCTGGCCGCCCTGGAGCAGGTTGAGCAGATAGAGGTGATTGGCAGCCCCTGTCGCCACAGCATAAATATCTTCCGTGTCATCCCCGTTGAAATCAGCGATCGCCAGGCCGTGTTCGGCCACGTACCAGCTGCTGGTAAGATGGGTTGTCTGAAAAAGAGCAGGAGAGTGGCGCTGCAGAGGCAAACGGATGACCAGGCTGCGTTTGTCGCCGGCGAGGGTGAAAAAGGAGATGGTCTGCCAAACATGGCTGCTGTCCTGCTCCTCCTTTTCGGTGAGATGCGCGATCCAGCCCCCGCCGGAACTTGTTGCAGAGCGAGCGAGGTGCCCTGAAGAGAGGGTGCCGCTGCGATGGCAGAAGAGCAGGCGCTTGGGTGCAAGAGGCGCCTCGAGCAGCAGGGTGTCCACGATGGCCGCCGACCGCTGCAGCCGGTTGAAGTGCGTCAGGATCCCGATGGGCCATAGGCTGGTGCCATGGTTGATGGCGGGTACAGCGGCCAGCAGCTGCAGCAGCCCGGTCGAATCGCCAGGGGCCCGGCGCCATTCCCGGCCATTATAGATTAACGGAGCGTTCTCCTTGCGATGGGTCTTGGTCCAGGCGAAGCCGCTGCTGTCGCTGGTCATGACCATGAAGAGGACGTGTGCTTCGGTCGGGGAGGGGACCAGCCGCCATTCGCGGCCGTCATAGTGCATGATCTGCCCCCATTCACAGCCGGCCCAGCCGGAGGTGGGGGAGAGCATATAGATCGTGCGGATGCGGTCCGTGTTGGGCGTCGGGACCTGGCGCCAGCCGCGACCGTCGAAATGGAGCAGATCCTGCTTGAGGGTGCGCCCGGGGTGAAAGCTGAGCCAGATATCCCGGGGAGAGAGCGCAAAGAGGGAGTAAGCGGCGCGGTCCAAATAAGTGCCCAGGTTTTCCCGGCGCCAGCGGCCCGCTTCGTAATGCCAGAGTTCATAAACCGGCTGGATCTCAGTATATAAGGGTAGAAGAAAGCCGCGCCCTTGATCAATAAATGAGGATTCGCAGTCGAAATGGGCGGCAGCCTCGGGTGTGGCCGCCAGCTGCCATGGCAGGCCGAAGAGGGGCTGCAGATCGGCGATGAAGGCGCTGGAATCGGAAGGGGTGACCGTTATACGAACGGTCCTGGCGGCAAGGGGAAGCAAGGTGAGGAGAATGGCCAGCAAGCCTGCCTGGCAAGAAAAGGAGTAATGATTCGTTCTGACCTGCATGCGGGATCGCCCGGCCCGATGAGCCCGTTTCCGTGAGCAGCAGAGTGGGGTGCAAGAGTATGCCCCAAAATAGCCAAATTTTACTATTTTGTCAATCTAAATCAGCCATGACGGCCAGGCATGGCGGCTGGAGAATCCCTGAAAAAGGATTGGAATCGTCATATTTTCTCCCTATTTTTGCATCAACCCCTTCATTGGAAATCCCATGTTTACCTACGATCAAAAAGGCATTCAGATCGCGGGCGCAGAGCTTTGGCTCGACGCCCTGCGCAAGGTGAGCTTTTCCTTCGTCTCGCACGGCCACGCCGACCATCTGAAAAACCACCTCCGCATCCTCGCCACCCCGGCGACGGCCACCTTTCATACCCTGCGGGCGAAAAAAGCGGAACTGCTGCCGCTCAACTTTGGTGAGTCGCTGGAGCTGGATGGGATGCGCATCCGCCTCTATCCGGCCGGCCATATCCTGGGTTCGGCGATGATTCATATCGAGCGTGACGGCACCTCCCTGCTTTACAGCGGGGATTTCAAGCTGCGTCCCAGCGCCACCTGCGAGCCGATCGATGTCCCTCATGCCGATATCCTCATCACCGAGAGCACCTACGGCCATCCTGAATATGTGGTCGAGCAAAGCCGCGACGCGCTGATTGAAGAGCTGCTCGGCTTTATCAGCGACTGTCGCCGCGGCGGCTATACCCCGGTGGTGATGGCCTATACCCTGGGCAAGTCCCAGGAGGCGATGAAGATCTTCGGCGACCGCGGCGTCAGCGTGCGTGTCCATCCCGCGATCTGGCAGATGGCCGAGGTCTATGCCCGCTTCGGTGTCGCCTTTGACCGCTGCGCCCCCTGGCAGGGGGCCGCCATCGCTCCCGAGGAGGTGCTCATCGTCCCGCCCCACCTCGCCTTCACGCGCGCCCTGCAGTTTGTCCCCCGGCGCAAAACCGTCTTTCTCTCCGGCTGGACGCACAGCGGCCATGGCCCGGGCTGGCGCACAGACCACCGCATCCCGCTCAGCGATCACGCCGATTTCAATGAGCTGATCGAATTTGTCGGCATGGTACGCCCGCACAAGATCTATACCACCCACGGTTTCGCCGGCTTCCCTGACCATCTGCGCGCGGCCGGCTGGGATGCGGAGATGCTGGCATGAGCGCCATTGGCAAATACCTCTCCGATACGGCGGCCGAAAAGATCCGCCAGGCCATCGATGAGGCGGGGGGCAACGAGGTCTTTTTCATCGGCTACACCGAGGAGGATCTGATCGTCCACGATGTCGCCGTGGCGGCGCGCGGCCACAAGACGGCCGTGCCGGTCATCACCCAGCTCGCCGCCGAGGCCGATGTGGTCATCCACAATCATCCCTCAGGCCATCTCACCCCTTCCGAGGCCGATCTCTCCATCGCCGCGGGCCTTGATCCCTTCAGCGTCGCTTTCTATATCGTCGACAACCAGGCCGAGCGGATCTATGTGGTGGTGGAGCCCTTCGCCAAGCGGGAGATCGTCCCTCTCGATGAGGAGAGCCTGGTCAACCTGGTGCAGGCGGGAGGACCGGTCTCGCGCGAGCTCTCCGGATACGAGGTCCGGCCCCAGCAGGAGGAGATGATCCGCGCAGTGACCGAGGCCTTCAACCGGGAAAAGATCGCCACCATCGAGGCGGGCACCGGCACGGGCAAAACCCTCGCCTATCTCATCCCGGCGATTCGCTGGGCCCTGCAGAACAAGGAGCGGGTGGTGGTCTCGACCAACACCATCAATCTGCAGGAACAGCTGATCAAGAAGGATATCCCCTTTTTGCAGAAGGTGCTGCCGGACGAGTTCACCGCGGTGCTGGTCAAGGGGAGGGGCAATTATGCCTGCCTGCGCAAGGTGAACGACCTCGCCGGCGAACTCGATCTGCAGAGCGACGAGGAGGAGCAGGAGGAGCTCAAGCAGCTGATCGACTGGGCGCGCAATTCCAGCGACGGCAGCAAGGCCGATCTCAATTACATCCCGCGCGAACAGGTCTGGGAGAAGATCGGCTCGGAGAGCGACACCTGCACCCGCAGCCGCTGCCCCTTCTTCCGTGACTGTTTTGTCAACAAGGCGCGGCGCCATGCCGCCCGCGCCAACATCCTGGTGGTGAATCATCATCTCCTCTTCGCCGACCTCTCGATCCGCTACCAGATCGGTTCGGTCAGCGAAGCCGCGGTGCTGCCGCCCTATTCCCGCATCATTTTCGACGAGGCCCACCATCTCGAGGATGTGGCCACCAACTATTTCGGCGACCGCGTCACCCGCGCCGGTATCATGCGCATCCTCAGCCGCCTGCACCGCCAGCAGAAGCAGCTCTTCAAGGGCCATCTCCACACCGTGCTCTACAAACTGCGGCGCAAACGCGGCCAGATCGATGA
>JAKPUX010000311.1 GCA_029554865.1 bacterium
CTGGGGCGGCCGGGCCAGCCCATCCTGCGTGACCCAGCCATCCTCCGTGAAGCGGACATCCTCTTCACCGAGAGCACCTATGGCGGCCGTTTCCATGATGATTTTGCCACTCTGAACCAGAAGCTGGCGCAGGTGGTCAACCAAACCATCAATCGCGGCGGCAAGATCATTGTCCCGGCCTTTTCGGTGGGCCGTACGCAGGAGATCGTCTACGCCCTGCATCAGCTCACCCTGGCGAGTGAAATCCCGGAGCTGCCGATCTTTGTAGATTCACCGCTCTCACTCAATGCCACCGAGGTTTTCCGCGCCCATCCCGAATGCTACGACGAGGAGACGGCGGACTTTCTCGAGAGCACCAACGACGTCTTTGGCTGGAATCGTCTCCGCTACATCCGTACCGCCGAGGAGTCCAAAAAGATCAACGAGATCAAATCCCCCTGCGTGATCATCTCGGCCTCGGGCATGTGCGAAGCCGGCCGGATCCTGCACCACTTGCGCAACAATATCGAGGATGAGCGCAACACCATCCTGGTGGTCGGATTCATGGCCGAGAACACCCTCGGCAGACGGCTGGTCGAGAGAGAGCCGACGGTCAAGATCTTCGGGGAAGAGTTCACTCTGGCCGCCGAGGTGGTCAAACTGAACGCCTTTAGCGCCCACGCCGACCAGGACGAGCTGGTCACCTGGATCAGCCATTTCAACCGTGAGCATCTCGAGCATCTCTTCATCCTGCACGGAGAGTATGACCAGTCCCAGGCCCTGGCGCATGCCCTGGGCGGACTGGGCCTGAACGAGGTCACCATCCCCGAGCGCGGGGAGTGGCTGGAGGTCTAGCCGGATATGAAAAAGCCCGGCGCTCTGTCAGCAAGCCGGGCTTGAGCAGCGGCCCCCGCCTGCTCAGCAGGAGGGGGGCCGAATGCAGCAAGAGCCTATTTTTCGAGGATGTTTTTATAAACCTGGGCGTGAGCCGGATCGATGAGCATCAGGGTGCGCAGGGGGGATTTGTCCATGGCGCGGCGGAATACCTCCACCATTTCGATATAGTGGGCGTTCAGGAACATCTTGGCATATTCATTTTCGGGGTCCTTGGAGATGATTTTGTCGAGCATCTCCACCGCCCTGGCGATGAACTGGCGCGCCTTGACATTGTCCTCCTTGACCAGCGAGAGACCGTAAAAGTAATAGTCCACCATCTCCCGGAAGGGAACATGCTGATCACTGGTTAGATAGGTGATCTGTTCCACCCTGCGATCCCAGCCCTCAATGTACCGACCCAGACCGAACTTGGCTTGTTCTGCGATGGTCTTCGCCTTTTGAAAATACTCCGTGCCGCCCAGAGTCGCCCACTTGTCGAATTCCATGCCCAGGAAAACATAGACGAAGTAATCGAGCATGATGGTGAAGGAGTTGAGCGTGCTTTCATCGTGATTGAGCATGTCGGTGCTTTGATAGGCGAAGCGCCAGCGCTTGTCGCTGAGCTGCATGTCATATTTGTTGCTCATGACGATCTGGCCCCGGTAGCGCTCTTCGGCGCTGGTGCTCATATCCTCAAGGATGATCTGGATGTCGAGATAGAGCACGGTGTTCCAGGGGTCGTTGGTCCAGGTATAGGCGTTGAGATAGTGCTCGACCTTTTCCTTGAAATCACGCAGTTTTTCCTGCCGGTCCAGCGGCAGGGTGCGCAAGTCGGTGGTCACGACCGCTTCGATGCGCTGCGCGGAGGCCGTGACCGCGGTGATGAGCAGCAGCACGAGGACGAGTGGGGTGAAGAGGGTTCTTTTATTGAGAGGGACCTTCATGAAAGACTCCGAATCCGTGACTGTACGCCGCCCGGCGGGGTGGCGGTTGCAAGGGTGCTATAATATTCAACATTTATCCGATTTAAGCAAGCATTTTCCGCTCTTCTGTATACGCGCGTGGGCCTTCTGCCGTTCCATTCCCCTCGTTCTTCTGTTCCTGCTCGCGCCCGCTGTGGTGGGGGCCATCGGTGAGCCTCCCCCTGGCGGCCGCTGGCTGGCGATGGGCGGCTCCGGCGTTGCCAGCACGGCCCTGCGCGAGGCCTGGGCGCAGAACCCGGCCGCCCTGCCCTTCGCACCGGCCTGGCACTGGAGCAGCAGCGCCGGCCGCCCCTTCGGCCTGGCCGAGCTGACCAGCTGGCAGTGCGGGGGCGGCCTCGCCCGCAAAAACCGTGGCCTGGCCCTGGCGGCCGGCGGCCAGGGCATCGACCTCTGCCGAGAAACTACATTGGCCCTCGCCGTCGGCCGCGCCTTCTCCAACGGGGCCGCCTTCGGCCTCGCCTTGCGCCGGGTGGATATCGCCATCGAACGTTACGGTTCCGCCAGCACCCTGCTCTGCGATTTCGGCGGGCAGCTGCGCTGCTCCGCGGAGCTGCGGATTGGCTTTTGCCTGCACAATCCCTTTGCCGCCGCCATCGGCCGCTGCCGCGAAGAGATCCCGCCCTCCCTGCAGAGCGGCATCGCGCTGCAGCTCTCACCCTCCGCCTCGCTCTCCACTGATCTCTATTTCGAAAAGGGGCTGCCCCTCGAGCTGCGCTGCGGCGCCGAGCAGCTGCTCGGGGAGGTTTTCGCCCTGCGCGCCGGTTTTTCTTCCGCCGGATGGCGCCTGGCCGGGGGCTTTGCCCTGCGTTTCCGGCGCATCTCCGTCGAGTACGGCATGATGACCCATTCCTGGCTGGGACTGAGCCACCAGTGCTCCCTCTGTTTTCATCCCGGCCGCCGCTGAGGGGAGGGAGATGAAGCCATGCGCTGCCACGTCCTCTTTCTCTGCCTCCTCCTGCCCGCGCTGGCTGCGGGCCAGGAGGAGGATTGGGAAATGCTCGTCGATCCGGAGCTGGAGGAGGAGCGGGCTGAGGAACTGCTCGAGTTCTTTGAGTGGCGCCGGAGCGATCCTCTCGACATCAATCACGCCAGGCTCGGCGACTGGCTGCAGTTCCCCTGGGTCGATGCGGTGGCGGCCAGGGCTATCCTCGCCGAACGGCGGCGGCGGGGCTCCTTCCGCCGGCTCTCCGAACTCGAGTCCATCGCGGAGCTTTCACCAGTGGCCTATCGCCGGCTGCTCCCCTATCTGCGCTGTTCCGCGTCGCGGGGGAGCAGCTGGAAGGCGGAGGGCCGCCACCGTTGGGGGCTGGCCTGGCCGGCCGATTCCACCGGCGGTGCCGACCGCTTTGAGGGGGACGGCTCGCGCAGCTATCACCGGTTCGGTCTGGGGCTCGCGGACCGCCTGCAGGCCGGAGTGGTTTGCGAGAAAGACCCGGGCGAGTCCTCGCCGGCCGATCTGCTCCGGGCGGGCGGGATGTGGCAAATGCCCTGGCTGAGCGGCCGGCTCTGTTTGGGCTCCTTCACCCTCGAAAGCGGCCGCGGACTGCTTTTTGCCCGCCCCGGGAGTTGGGGAAGAACCACTGATCCGGTGGCCGCGCTGCGCCCCCGCGAGGCGGTGCTGCGTCCCTCCCTCTCGGCGGCCGAGAGCGGAGGCCGGCAGGGGGCCGCCCTTGCCTTCGAGCAGGGTGGAGCCGAGCTTTTTATCTTTACCTGCCGCGGCTTCTGGGACGCCACCGTGGAGGAAGGGCGGGTGACTGCCCTGCAGTGGAGTGGGCTGCACCGGACCGGGACGGAGGCGGCCAAAAAGGGGCGGCTGGGCGCTGATGAGTACGGAGTGATGATCCAACGCCGGTTCGGCGCCTCGCTGCGCCTTGGCGCCGCCTGGCAGGAAGCGCGCTACTCCCTCCCCCTGGCGCCGGATTCATCCCTCGAAAACAGTCATCGCTTTGCAGGACAGGAGAACTGGAACGGCGGATTCGAGGCGCGCCTCAGCCTCGCGGGGGCGGACGCTTTCGCGGAATGGGCCTGCAGCCGCAGCGGAGGATCGGCCCTGGAGGCGGGTGTGACTGTGCAGGCCGGCAGGGTGGAGGGGGTCGCGCGGCTGCGCTCCTGCAGTCCGGATTATCACCGTCTCCTCGGCTCCGACAGCGAAGAACCCCGCAACGAAGAGACTCTTTATCTGGCCCTGCAGGCGGAGCTGCCGCGGCTGCGACTGGCGGCCTGGTATGACGTGAGCCGCAACCCTGCCAGCGCCTGGCGCCGGCCCATGCCCCTGATCCCCGCTCACGAGACGGCGGTGATGGCCGCATGGCAGCCGCTCACCGATCTCAGCCTTTTTCACCGTTTGCGCTGGCGAAGCTGGTCGCTGATTGAAAACAGCACGGGTCCCTTCGGCAACAGCGTGAAACGCTGGCGCGACCGCCTGCTCTGGAGCGCCCTCGGTCAGATGGAGTACAAGACGGGAGGGCTGGCCTGGCGGGTGCGCCTCGAATACCGCCGCTTCAGCATCGGCAGGGCCGGCACGGAACTGCCCGCAGTGCCGGACAGCAGCGGCTGGATGCTCTGCCAGCAGCTCAGCCTGGAGCTGGGGCGGGGAAGCCGTGTGACGGCGCGCTATCTTTTTCATGACACCCCCTGCTATGAAACCCGCATCTATCTCTACGAGAATGATCTCCCTGGAACCCTCAGCCTTCCAGCCCTTTACGGGCGAGGCTGCCGTGCCTTTGTACTCCTTCATCTCAAGCTGACCCGCGCCCTGGCTTTCTCGATCAAGTGGAGCTGGCGCCCCGGCGATAGCGGCGGATCGGGCACGGGGCAGCGCAGGCGGCCCGGCCCGGACGAGCAGAGCCTCGGCATGCAAATGGACTGGCGGCTGGGTGGTGGACGCTAGTGCTTGTGGCCCGGATGCGGGAATTAGCTGTTGACCGGGGCGTTAAATTTTTGTACATTTATCTTCCATAAACAGCAGGACAAGGCAATCCCATGGCGATGCAAAAAATGGCGCAGTCCCTCGCGCTGAGAAAATACCGCAAGCGGGCGGAGAAGCAGGCCCGGTCACTCGATTTCAGCGCCCATCTGGAGGGGGTCGAGCGCGTGCTGGTCTGTCTCCCCGAAGCCGCAGAGGAATATGCCCGTATACTCCCCGCTCTGGCCGGAATCCGCAAGGCCTTTCCGCGCGCCCATGTCACTCTGCTGCAGAGCAGTGCCATCCCGGTTTCGACCGAGATGGTGCGGGGTTTTCAACTGGTGGCCTGGGGGGCGGCGGATCTGGACCGCCTGGGCGGTCCAGGCGTTTTATTCCGGCGCCGTCTTTTCGCGGAGTCCTTCGGCCTCGCCCTCGATCTCAACCAGGAGCCCCGCTTTTTCACTCTGGCGGTGATGATGGAGAGCGGCGCCCCGGTCCGGGCCGGCTATGCCGGCTCGATGCGGGATGAGTTATATACCTTTCTGGTGCGTCCCGGCACCCAGAATGCCGTGCAGGCCTTGCAGACGCTGCTGACCTATCTCGGCCAGCCCGAGTCCGAGCGACGGCGCTGACCGGCGCGCTCGAGGTGGTCGCTGCGCGGCTCCTTCGTCGCTGTTTATCCACCCTGTTCCCTCCCTGCGTCAGCCCTCCCGGGCTGGCGATCTCTGCCCGAAAGTCCATCGTTCTGGATGAACTCCGGCCACCCCGTTTCATCTCTTTCTTGTAAATTCTTATTCTTCCTCACAAAAAGGCAAGAAAATCCGGGCATCATATTTGCAGTAGAGAAAACACCGTTACAGCGCCGGAAGAGCTCCGGCCGGGCGGCAGGTATCCTGCAGATGATGGAGCTGCAGAAAGAGGGGCGGGGCGGAAAAGCAGTGCACGGGGAGCATTCGAAGGAGCGGCTACTTGTCGGGCGATTCTGAGGAAAAAACTTCGGGTAAAGGCAGCCGGCTCGGCTTCATCGGTGA
>JAKPUX010000095.1 GCA_029554865.1 bacterium
CCGTCCCCGGCCAATGGGTCAAATCCCTGCTCAAATGCCGCCCCGCAGCGGGACAGCCGAATGTGCGCCATCCCCGGCCCGAGTGTTTCTGGCCCGTGGACGCATTGGAGCTTGCGGAGCGATTACTCGTGTTCGATCAGCAGGATACGGGTAATGGGGCATGACATGAGTGAGCCGACGCCACGTTTCTGGCAGATATTCTTCGAAGTTTTCGAGTCGCTCCCCAGGCAGGGGCCAGGCAACCGTGCCTGCGCCGCAAGGGCCCTTGTTTTCTGTCGCGATCTGCCGCCCGCGCCGGCGGTGCTCGATCTGGGCTGCGGCGTCGGCGGGCAGACACTCCAGCTCGCCGAGCTTACATCCGGGTCCATCGTGGCCCTGGACAGTCATGCTGCGAGCATCGAGCGACTGCGCGCGACGGTCGCTGTGCGAGGGTTCGCCGAGCGGATTCAGCCTACGGTGGGTGATATGGCCAACCCCGGGCTGCCGCCCGCGAGCTTCGACCTCGTCTGGTCCGAGGGAGCGCTCTACAACATCGGCATCGAGAAAGCCCTGCGTGTCTGTCGCGTGCTGCTGCGGCCCGGCGGCTACCTCGCCTTCACCGACGCGGTCTGGTGCAGGGACAACCCGCCCCCCGAGGTCAAAGCGGGCTTCGATGCCGACTATCCGGCCATGGGCCGGGTTCCGGATGTCCTGGCGGCTATCGAAAATAGCGGCTTTTCGCTCATCGGCCACTTCACCCTGCCGGACGAGGCTTGGTGGGATGATTTCTACACACCGATGGAGATTCGCATCGAGGAGCTGCGTGGTAAATATAGAGCCGACGACGAAGCGCTGGCCGTGTTGGATCAACTCGCGCAGGAGCCCGAGATGCACCGGAGGCACTCAGGGTACTATGCCTATGAGTTCTTTGTGGCGCGTCTGATGGGGTGAATGAACCTCAGACAGATGGGGAAATATGATTCAGCGCCGCTTCCGGTCCGCCGGGAACAGCCCGCTCTTTGATAACTCGTGATATCATAAGGGCTTAGGGACCTGAAGCCTAATGGAGAATGGTTATGAAGAGGGTTGCACTCGGGGAGCCAAAATTCAATCCGCTGATTTCAGCGGTTCTTGTTTAACGCAAGACCCCGTGGGGTGATTCCCTCGGGGTCTCGTCGTTTCCGGCGTGCCCACGCCGACTTACACCAGCCCGCACATTTGCCCTGATTCTCCA
>JAKPUX010000379.1 GCA_029554865.1 bacterium
TAGGGCTTGTCGGAGCTGGGACCCTCGCCCAGTTTGTCGTTCCCTTTCTGATCACCCTTTTCCCAGGGCAAGTGGAGGGAATCCACATATTTATTCCAGTAGAAGGGGCTGACAAATCCCTTGTAATCGAACACGTTACGCACCTGCATGAAGAAACCGACGCGTTTGCGATTGAAATCGAAACGCTTCTCCAGCATCAGGTCGGTGTTCCACCAGTCGATTGATTCCACCCAGCGCTGTTCGCTCAGCAGGGCATCGGGATTGAGCAGCTCCTTGCCGCCATCCGACCAGCCCTGGAGGAGGTTCAACTGCCAGTTGCCGAGCGGACGGATGCCCATGAAGAGCGGACCGAAATCGATCGGTGTCTTGAAGGTCAAGTCGGCTGTAAGTGACGGCACCGGATAGCCGCGCTGCTGATTGGTATTCTCGCGCTGCTCCCGGGCCAGCTGCCGATCCTCATAGATGTAGCGCAGGCCGGTGAAACCCGTGCTGCGCACCATGTATTCAGCCGTGACATAACCGTGCCACCACTGTCCCAGCCGCTTTTCGAGCCGGAGCTCCAGTCCGCGGATATCGGCATAGCTGTTGTTGGCCCAGGTTGAGACCGTGCTGGCTTCGTCGATGGCCACGATGTCCTGACGGCTGAGCTGGTTGGTGACATCCTTGTAGTAGCCCATGAAGCGCACCAGCAGGGACTGGGCGAAACTCTTCTCGATGCCGATCTCGTAGGCGACCGTACGCGGCCATTCGGCGCCCAGATTGGGAAGCTCGGCGCCGCTGGTGCGCGGCCGGACGGTATAGAGATAATCGGTCACCGGCGGCTGGTAAAAATGGCCGTAATTGAAAAAGATCTTGCTCGACGAGGTCACCGGGTGGGAGATGCCGAGCCTGGGGCTGAGGTAAAGCTTGTAGGACTTGTCCCCGGTGGCAAACTTGCTAAAGCTGTTGCCATTCTCCTGGAAGGCCAGCATGTTGTAGGGCAGCTGGCTGAAGATGTACTGGGGATCGAGATTGTAGGGATCGGTGCCAGGCTGCATGTAATCCATGCGCATGCCGATATTGGCGATCATGCCCATGTATTCGAGCTTGTCCTGGATGTAGGCGCCGAGTTTGACCGGGGACTGATCATAGTACCACCAGTTTTCGGGCGCTTCCGTATAGGGCTGCGTGGTCTGGCCATGATTGATTTCACGCCTCTCCTTGAAGGTGGTGTAATCCAGCTCGATGCCTGTCTTGATCTCATTGTGGCGGTCGATCTGCGAAACCATGTCCGCACTGAGACGCACTCCCCAGTAACGGGAGTGGTCCTGACCGCGGCCGCCGCCCGACATGAGGAAATCTCCCAGGATGTCGTACTTTTCTGTGATTGAACCGAGGGCGCTGCCCACATAGCCCCACGGCGCCTCATCGTACCACTTGCCGCCAATCTGCTTGACACCCGTGGTGTCGCGCAGGCCGATCGGCTCCTGAACGATGCGGTAATTGGTATACTCGATGCGCGCATCGTAATAGGTCTGGGGGCTCAGAACATGGGTAAGGCTCAATCCGCCGCGGTACTGCTGGATATCGACGGGATTGAAAGAGGCGTCATTCCACATGTAGCGCCAGAAAAAGGCATTCTGCGCATACTGGTTGCCTTCGCGGGAACCGGTGATCACGCCGGTCGATCCCTCATAGATGCTTCCGGCAACCCCCTTGATCATCATGTACTGATTGTTGAAAGAGAGTTTCATCTTCGGGGTGAGATTCGTGGTCAGTTTCAGCAGGGTGGTGCTCCCGATGGAGTTGTTTCGGCTGAAAGGATAGATCAGCTGCAGATCCTCATAGCGCTGGGAGGCCAGAAAAGCGATGCCTGTTTTCGGGATCGGCCCGCTGATCGACACATCACCGATGTAATCGGGTTTGTCGGCGTACTTGCGGATGCGATGCTGCCACTTCCAGATCTCCAGCGCCTCTTGAGGCGTCACATCATTACCGGGATCCGGATCCGCAGCGAACTGCCGCGCCACTTCGTTCCAGCCGACAAAGGTGAAGGGATACTGGCCGTCATCGACCATCTTCTGGGTCACACCGGTGAAGGCGTCCTTCCCGGCATAGGTGCGCCAGAAAGGCCCATCGACGCTGAAGGGACTGGCGCCGAAATGCTTGCGGGCGGGGGGACTGACCCGCAGATCGGCGTTCACAGAGTAGCGGTCCAGACTCCCCTCCTTGGTGATGACGCTGATCATGCCGGAGCGGATGTCGCCGTATTCCGCATTGAAACCGCCTGTCAACACCTCGATCTCCTTGATCGCCGTCAGGCTGATGGTGGTCAGGGGCTGCTGATTGCGCTCGTTGCGCGTCGATAGTCCGTCGATGACGATGTCGGTCTCCTCCAGTCCGCCACCCCTGACGACCAGACCGGTGCCGTCCGTGCCGGCGGTCAGATTGATGCCGGCTTCGGTTGCAAGGATCTGCTCCAGATTCTCGAGGGGACGGCTCTGAATCGCCTCCTCGGAGACGATGACCTGGCTCGAAGAGATGTCGCGCTGGATAGCCGGCCGGCTGGCCTTGATGACCACCGTCTCACCCTCAATGGCCTGTTGCGGCAAGGTGAAATCGGCGTTCGTCGTCTGGTTGAGATTGACGTCGAGATCCTCCTGAACCACTGTGGCATATCCCATCAGGGAAGCTTGCAACCGGTAGGTTCCGGGCGGCACATTGATGATGAAGTAGTACCCGTCCGGATCCGTCACCGCTCCCAAACGTGTATCTTTTATCATCACGTTGGCGCCAGGCAACGGCTGCCTGGTTGCCCGGTCCGTCACCCGGCCACTGATCTTGCCTCCCGGGGCGGCGTGCAAATCGCTCGCGATGAAAAAGATCAGGAGAAGGATGGAAATGAAATGGACCAACTTGTTAAGGCATTTCATGTCTGTGACTCCTTCTTTTGAATAGATCGCTCCCCTCCGCCCACTGGCGGGGGGCACGGCTGATTGCCCCACTCTCACTAACAACACTCAGGCAGGAATGTCATCACCTCCATTCATTGGCTATTGAATCTGCTTCTCCCACTCATGGTTTGAAAATTCATCTGGATGATTGGAATGGACGAGAACCCAGTGGCCGTCATTGTTGCGGTCCACAAAGACGAACTGCGTACTGCCATTCAGGGCGTAATTCCAGATCTCGACCGGCTTGCTGAACCCCGCATTGGAGGTCCGGCGCTCAATATCCAGCGGTACGCCGTAGCGAAGATAAATTCTTGCCATATCGGACGTTAATCCACCCTTGAACCGCTGCTGGGATTCGGCCAGACGGGCGAAATAATCGATCATGTACTCGTTGCCGGGGGTTTCCGGGACCGGATCCTTCGACTGCCAGAAGCGGATGAGAAACTGCCGCTTGCCCGATTCATCCAGCGACTTGAACAAATCCAGCTCAGCCCGGGTGGCGATGAAGCTCAGCTGCTCCAGATAGCGCGCCTGATCCGCCGGCGTCATGGGCAGGGCGAGTTCCACTCCGCTCGCATCGCCTGAAACCGTGAAATAGCGGCTGGCGGCCGCCGATGAGCCTGTGCCCGGTTCGGTTAGAAACAAATCGAGGCGATAGGCCCCGGGCTGCATGCCCTCGAGGGCAATGCTCTCCACCCGTGAGCTGTTGGCCTGCACGATGGTCAGTCCCGGCCGTTCCTCCACCCTCACAGCCTGACCGGAAAGATCCGAGACCGTGTAGCGCAGGTTGTAGGAGCCCTTGCCCTCCGCCGGCAGGGCGAGATGGTTGACCTCGAAATAGAACCAGGCTTTTTCGCTGGATGGACTCATACCGAAAAGACGAGAGGGATTTGGGAGCATGATGAGGCCGCCGCGTAAAAAGGGCTGCATATCCCCGCTCCCGGGTCGGTGTATCGAGGAGATGAAGAAGAGATCGCTGAGGGAGAGTTCCGCACCGAAGCGGCGCAGCGGCAGCAGGGTTTCCGCCGTTCCGGAGCGGCCGCTGGCATGATCCCGCACCGTCATATTCAGAACGACCGTGTCGGCCTGCAGCACAAAGCTCTTGAGATCCAGATAGACGAGGGGGCTGTCAATTCCCGTCCTGAAATGCTTCTGCTCATGCACCTCGGCGAGACGGCCCTGCCCGCCCTCCAGGGAGAGATCGATGGACAGATGCAGGCTATCCTCTCCCGGCAGCGGCGCAAGTTCGATCGCATAAGCGAGCTCCAGCCGGGTGCGGCCGTCCCCTGCATCGAACTGGCAGGCATCGAGATGAAATGGCAGCCGTCCGCTGCTCCGCAGTGGTACCTCCCACGAATGCAAGGGCTGCGGCTCGGCCGGAGCGGCCAAAACAAAAAGTGCAACCAGAAAGAGCAGGCCGTAATATTTTGCAATCGCTTTCATGGTTCCGCCGGGATCTCCTCGTCTTCGCAAGCTGTTACAGGCTGGCGCAGAGGCCGGGATCAGCCATGGTCTGCGGTTTTCCAAAATCAGCTCCTTTTCAACTCATAGACGTCTCACCCCGGTTGCGTGGACATAAGCAGCGAGCACCTGCCTGATTTTGTGTTCGATGAAGGCCGCCGGCTCGGCGGCGATTTCACCGGCACGCACAGCCCGGTACTGCTCGGGCATGAACTGGCTGAGCAGCCCCGCCGGGACAGGCCCGGCCTGGAGATTGGCCAGCAGGCGTCCCAGGCTCTCCTGTACGGCGGGCCTGGGCCAGTAATAGCGGATGCGGTCGCTCAGGCTGTAGCGGCGCGCCACAGCCTGCTCCTCCGCCGTGCCGCGGTAATGCTTTTGCCAGTGCTTGGGAGCAGCGGCCATCTCCTCTTCGATCGTAGCGCCCAGACGGGACAGCTGCAGGCCCTTGCGGCGGCCGAGCCATTCGGTCTCGATCATCTCCAGGGCGAACACAGCCTCGCGGAAGGCGAAGGTCAGCCATGGCCCGACCTTGAGAATGGCAAAATGGTCGCGAACCAGTTCAGCCAGGGCAGATCCGGTCTGATAATCGGTCGAGTGGGCTTCATAGACCAGCCGCTCCTCTGTTTCGATGAAGCGGCTCAGAGCCTCCGCCCGCGCCGGCCGATAATCATGGACAAGGCTGTGGTCAAATTCGACTCCGGGCTGGACCACCACGGCGATCACCCTCTCCCAGGCGTCACCAAGGCCGCGCTGCATAAAGGCTGCGCGGGTCAAGGTAATGATCTCCTCTACCTCCGCCACCGGTGTGACAGTCAGGGCTTCCCCGGGCATGGTCGCCCCCCCGGGCAGAGGCACATCGGAGCCGATGACGTAGAGCGGCCTGGCCCCGCCGGCGTCAATCCCAACCTCCACAGCCTGGCAAAGCTCCGCCGTCCGTTCAGCAATGAGCCCGGCCGGCAGCGGGGCCTCCGGATCCCCCGCGCAGCTGTAGGTCGCGTCGAGATGAAACTTGAGGTATCCGGCCTCGCGATAGGCGACGACCTGGTCGTGCGCCTTGGCCATGGCCACAGCGGCGGATTCGGACTGCCAGACATTCGGTCCGAGATGATCGCCGCCGAAGATGATCCGCTCCTCCTCCAGTCCCGTCTCCGCGGCAATCCCGCGCACATAGGCGACAAACTCCAGGGGTTTCATCCCTGAATAACCGCCGAACTGGTCGACCTGGTTGGAGGTCGACTCCACCAGCAGAATGGAATCGTCACTCAGAGCCTGAAGAGCGGCTGCGTGCAGCACCGCCCGATGCGCGGAACAGACCGAGTAGAGGCCCAGGGATTCGCCCGATTTGTGGCGCCCGAGGATATGCCGGATGGCCTCAGCCCCCATACATGATCTTCCTGAGATTGGTCTGCACCGCGGCCGGATCACGAAAAGCCCCGGTGCCGCCCAGCTCTGTCACCGCCAGGGCGCCGCAGGCATTGCCGTACTCCAGGCAATCGAGCAAGGGCTTCTTCTGCAAATACTGAAAGATGAAACCGGCGTTGAAGCTGTCTCCGGCGCCGGTCGTCTCCACCACCTTGACCTGGCGGGGCGGGACAGCCACCTCATGGCCGCCCTTTCTGGCAATGGCCCCCTCCCCTCCCCTCTTGACGACCAGGGTCGTGACCTTGTCGCCAAGGTGCTCCATCGCCTCCTTGAGATTCTTCGTGCCGGCAATGCGCATCGCCTCGTCATCATTGGGCAGAAAGAGGTCGGTGTGCTCAAGGGCGCGCTGCAGATCCTCACCCCACTCTTCATCAGGATCCCAGTTGGTATCGAGGGAGGTCGTCAGGCCCAGCTCCCTGGCACGGCTGAAGAGCTTCCAGACCTCCCCCCGGATGCCGGTCTGGAGAAAAAAGCAGCCGAGATGGAGATGATGCCCTGAAGCGATGAAATCCCAATCGATATCCTCCAGGACGAGGTCGCGCATGGCGCCGAGATAGGTGAGCAGTGCCTTGCGCGGAGGATTGGCAAGGACGATGGTGGCCCCGGTCTTCAGGGTCGGATCCATGATGATATGGCTGGTATCGACGCCAGCGGCCCGGAGCTGCTCGGTCATGTAATGGCCGAAGATGTCATCCCCAGCCTTGCCCACAAAGGCAACCCTGGCCCCCAGGGCAGCCAGATTATGCGCCGTGATGGCGGAAGAACTGCCCATGGTGAAGCGCATTTCCTCAGCCAGCTGCTCCTTCTCATACTCGGGCATCGGCACCCGCCACAAGACCAGATCAATATTGATCTCCCCGACGATGATGGCATCAAATCTTTTACTCTTCAAATCCACTCCTTAATCGTTCAAGGTTACAACTGCAGTCAGATTTTTAGGCCGGTCGGGATGAATGCCCTTGAAACGGGCGTGATAGTAGCCGAAGAGTTGGAGAAGGGGCATGAAGAGAAAGGGGTTGAAGAGATCACCGAACCGCGCGGGCACTCCGAAGAGGTGATCGATGTAGCTGGCATCTATCTTGCGGTCGGCGCCGTGCATAAGGACCACTTCGGCGCCGAGCTTCTTCATATCGGCGGCAACCTGCAGCTCGAGCTGGTGGCCGGGTTCGGAAAGCAGCATGACGATCATGGTCTTGTCGGTGACGACCGACATCGGGCCGTGGCGGAACTCGAGGGCATGAAAACCCACTGAGGAAGAGATCGCCATCTCCTTCATCTTCAGGGCGGCCTCGTTGGCCAAACCCAGGTAGGGCCCCTGCGCCAGGAAGACAAAATCCGCCTCACGCCGGTCCGCGATCGCCGCAATCCGGGATTCGCTGCTGCCGATCAGCTCTTCACAACTCGCCGGGATCTTTTCGAGCATGGCCAGCCTGGCGGCATGATCTCCGGACTGAAGGGCAAGGTAGAGGATGGCCATCAACATGGTTGTGAAGGAGCCGGTCATCACCACACTGCGCTCGGCCGGAAAGGGGAAGGTGAGATGGAAATCTCCCTCCCGAGAGAGGGGCGAGGCCATGTCGCAGGAAATCGGCAGCACCGGCAGCTTCAGTTCAGCCTTGGCCTTGCGCACAGCGCGCAGGGTTTCTGTGGTCGTGCCCGAACGGGAAAAAGCCACCAGGAGGTGCTGATCACGCGGATTGAAAACCAGCTCCGGATAGATGAGGATCTCCGAAGCCGGCACAGCACGCGTGCGCAGCCCGGTCACCATTTCAAAGAGTGCGGCTCCCGATTGCGCCAGATAGTAGGAGGTGCCGCAGCCGGTAAAGGTCCAGAGCCGCTCCCGATGCGCCGCAATAAAATCGCCCATCTCCCGTTTCTGGCCGGCTAAAACAGCCAACGCCTCGCGCCAAATGGCCGGTTGGCGGACGATTTCCCGGTAGGTGTGGCCATCCTGAATCCGGTCAAGCTCCATATTGCCACTTCCCTTTCAGACTGTGATAACCTCTATGCCCAGATCCCTCAGGCGCTGCAGATCACCGGCCGCAATATGATCATCGGTGATGATCTTGTGTCCGGCCGACAGCCCTGCGATCACCCCCAGGCTCTTGCGCCCGAACTTGGACGAATCAGCGGTGACGATGACCTGGGTCGCAGCCCGCAGCATCAGCCGGTTGATGTCCGCCTCCAGCAGATTCGGTGTGGTATAACCGCACTCAAAACTGATGCCGTCGACGCCGAGAAAGAGCTTGTCGGCGGTCAGCCTCGCAATGGAACCCTCCGAGAGCGGCCCCACCAGGGAGAAAGACTTTTCCCGCAGTGTGCCGCCGGTGAGGATGATTTCATTATCGCTCGCAGCCAGCTCCGAAGCGATATTGATCGCATTGGTGATGATGGTGATCCCCTTGCGCACCTTAAGAAGACGGGCAATGGCCATGGTCGTCGATCCGGAATCGAGGATGATGACATCACCCTCCCCGATGAGCTTGGCCGCCGCCCGGGCGATCCGCTCCTTCTCGCGCGTGTGTATCCGCTCCTTTTCGGTCAGCGCCAGATCGAGTACAGAGGGATTGGCGGCGATGGCGCCGCCGTGCACCCGGTGCAGAAGGCCCCGGCGTTCAAGAACTTCAAGATCCTTGCGGATGGTTACATGAGACGTACCCAGGCGGCGGGACATCTCTGCAACAAGTATGCGATGGTGCTGGGCCAGGATTTCGAGAATAGTGCTGCGTCGTTCCTCACTGAGCATAATCAATTCCGGCGAAAAGGTGAAAAAACTTACTATTAATTATGCTTTACAGAGGTAATTGTTTCGTTTCATTTCTTTTTATGTTTTTATCTTTCGTTTTAATATACACACTTTAAACGAAGATGCAAGGATTTTTTCAACTTTTTTGCAGGGGGAAGATCATTAACAGGCTGAACAGCTGAATGTGGAGGGATGAAGCAAGGGGAGCTGACGGCAGGGCTCCCCGTGCGGGAGGATTAGAAGCGGTAAACTGCGCCGATCAGCAGCCGGGGGATAATCAGGGGTTGTCTGATCGCCTCGTCCGCATCGTTAAAAGTAAAAGTCTTGCGGCCGTTGACGCTCTCCCCATTGGGGGAATAGGCGGTGTCATGGCCTGACAGGGTGCTCTTGGCGTGGTAGTCAATCCCGGCCGTCAAAAGCAGGTCGAGATTGCGGTTGATGGCATAATGCTTTTCAAGTCCCGCACCAACCCCCCAGCTGCCGGAGGTGACCTCAAAATCCTCGTTGCCGCCGACGTATTCAAAATGCCCCGTAAAGTAGGAACGCCGCGGCCCGCCGTAGAAATACAAACGTTTCCAACTGAACCACTGCACCGGATAGAGGAAATCGAGCCGCAGGCTCCAGAAATGGCCATCCTTGCTGGGCACGCCATTGGTGTTGTCATTGATGAATATCCTGCGTGCAGCGGCAGGATCACCCGGATCGAGGCTGTAGCGTCCGGCGGCCAGGCGCAGGATAAATGGGAATCCCTGGGCGAACCGGGATGCCGTTGCCTGCAGCTCCAGCCCAGGCCCCTGCCAGGTGCCGCCGGCAAGGAGACCGGCCGTATACTCCTGCGCTGTACCAGCAGAAGAGATCAAGA
>JAKPUX010000003.1 GCA_029554865.1 bacterium
CTGACCGATGGCAGTTCAACAATATTTCGCAAAGTTCTGACTTGCCTTTTTCTTTTTGACAGGTTATACTTTTCTATCGTCGAAATTGTCAGCGCATTATGTCGTATGCCCGACTGCCGCCTATTCGTCCTGGCGGCGGGTTTTTGCCTGTGCCAATTTTCAACCAAGACTGTCAACCCTGTCGGAGACTTGCCATGAAACTATGGAAACAAGCTGTTCTCTGCCTTCTGGGGATTGCCGTCACCTTGAGTGCCGGCGACCCTCTGCTTGGAGACCTTGGGCTTGACAGTGCGGCGGCCCGCGAGGAAAAAGCCTTTTCCTGCTCTCCGGCACCCCCGGCCAAGGCTCCGGCCCAGCATTCCTCGGCCGAGGGCCTGCCGCCGCTGCCGCTGCCGGTCGTGCCCCTGCGCCGCACCGAGAAGAAAAACCCGCCCCGGCCGCCAGTCCTCATTGCCAAGATCGCCACCCAGCGCCAAAGCGACTGGGCCACCAACCCGTCCGACGCCAAGAACCTGCTGAAATGGATGGCCAAGACCCTCAATGTCCATTTCAGTGACATCAACCTGCCGGAAAACCAAATTCCCAGCGATCCCAAGAGCGTGCCTGTCCTCTACCGCACCGGCCATGACGCCTTCAGCTTCACGCCCGAAGTACGGGAGCGCTTGCGTTCCTATCTGATGAACGGCGGCTCGCTGATCATGGAGGCCTGCTGCGGACGTGCCGCCTTCGCTGAATCCGCCCTGCGGGAAATGCGCGCATTGTTCCCGGAACGGCCGCCCTATCGCCTCGCCAACGACCACCCGGTCTTCCATTCCTATTTCGACATCAAGGAAATCAATTACCGACCAACCGCACTCCAGGCCGGCGCACGCAACGGCGACCCAGCAGTCATTGGCATCGACATCGGCTGCCGAACCGCCGTATTCATGTTCCGCTGGGATGTGAGCTGCGGCTGGGATGAACAGCCTGACAGCGAACACCACCGATGCATGGGATATGAGATCGAAACCGCCAAACAACTCGGCGCCAACCTGATGGCCTATATCAGCTCAGAACGCTCAGCAGCCCTCCCGCTCAGCCAAGCACTCCAATTCATCGACGCCGAAAAAGCTAAATCCGGCAAATTCGTCGTCGCCCAGGCCAAATACCACGGCCTCTGGAAATGCCGCGACGCTGGCCTCTCCATGCTCCTCAACAGCTTCCATGAGCAAACGAAAACCCCGGTCTGCTTCGAACGCGAAGAAGTCGCCCTGAGTTCAAACCGGATTTTCGACCTGCCCCTGATCTATCTGACTGGACACCAGGACTTCACCTTGACGCCTGCCGAACGCGCCAACCTCGCGCAATATCTCCGCCAAGGCGGCATCGTATTTGCAGAAAGCTGCTGCGGCCGCGAAAGTTTTGAGACCGGATTCCGGCGCGAATTGGCCACCATCCTGCCTGGCGCACAGCTGGAGCGGCTGCCCGCCAATCACCTGATCTTCATGTACCCCAACGCCATCAAAGACGTCCAGCCAACCTCGGCCCTCGCCGAAAAGCTGTCTTCCAAGGGGCGGGTCGCGCCGGAGCTGTACGGCCTGAACCTCGACGGCCACCTGGCTGTCATCTTTTCGCCGCGCGGACTGGCCTGCGGCTGGGAGCTGGCTCAATGCCCGTACTGCGGCGGCATCCATGCCAAAGACGCCCTGGCCCTGGGAGTCAACGTACTCAGCTACTCCCTGCTGCACTAACCTAAGACGCCGTCATGCCCATGCCACCCGACCACGACCACAACCCGCAATGCTGGTCATACAACCTCGGCAATGGCTGGACAGCGCTGGCCGGCAAGACGGCTGAGGACAACGACTGCCTGTCCCTGCGCGTCGCCCACCCGGAAGACTACTGGTTCCATGTCGCCGGACAGCCAGGCAGCCATGTCATCCTCCGCCGACCACCAGATGACCAGGACGCCGTGCCAGACAAAGCGCTGCTGACCGCCGCCGCCGCCATCGCCGCCTGGCACAGCAAAGCCCGCCAAGGCGGCGTATGCTCAGTCTCCTGCACCAAGGCAAAATTCGTCGGCAAACCGCACGGCGCCCCGCCAGGCACCGTCTCTGTCAGCCATGAACGCATCCTCCGCGTGCGGCCCGGACTGCCGAATTAGGAGCGAGAGGCTGAGTGCTGACTGAGGAACGAGTGCCGGCACTGGACGGAGGCGTGCGGCCGACGAGATAATCCCTCAGCCATGCGGAATCAAAATTAGTTCGTGAGCCTTCTCCTATTTTTTGAGTTTTTTCAAGCCGTGGACAAAAATAGTTCGCGGCTTTTTTTTGTCCGGCTTTTCTGATTAGTATTCAGGCTTACCCTGTGTTTTCCCAAGGTTTTTCCCCTCCGGCTTGCTTTTTCCCGATTGCGCGGCTATACTAATATTGATTAGTATATATACTAATCAATATTAGCTAGTGTTCACTCGCATCAACAGAAAGGAGCGAAGCACCATGATGGAACTGGATTCGGAGTCGACGCTGCGGGCACAAATCAAGGCCAGGATCAAGGAGCTGGGCAAGGCGGGGATGTTCATCTCCGGCTCGTTCATGCGGACCGAGCGCAAGTGCGGCAGCAAAAAATGCGCATGCGCCACCGGCGGGGCGAAGCATCCCTGCTGCCTGCTGACCAGCAAGGTCAACGGGAAGACCAAGGCCATCTACATCCCGGTCGACCTGGCCGACGAGGTGGAGGGCTGGGTTGCGGAGCATCGCAGGGTGAAGGCGATGCTGAAGGAGATCGACGAGCTTGGCGAGCGCCTGATAAAAATCCATGTCCGCAGCAGGCGGCGCAGGGAGCGCAACATTGCCGCAGCGCGGGGCTGCCGCAAGGAGGAGTCACCGTAACTTCAAGGCATCCAGGCGCACGACAGCACGCCAACCCAAGGGAACCGGCCCATGAGCAGGAAACCAGCACCCCCGCCGCCAGCCAGCCTCGTCCTAACCGCCTACGGCAACGCAATCAGGTACTACTTCCCCGACTTCTGGGAAGGAATCGGGGAAGCCCCCGACTTCCGGGTCCAGGGGCGCTGCGTGTTCCCGCAAAGGGTGCTGGTGGCCACGGAGCTGGCGCGCTGCTTCTCCGGCATTGAGTCGCACCGTGCCATGGACGGGGTATTCCGCGACGGCAGCCCGGCTGAAAACATCGGCCTCATGGCCGGGCGGAAATGCAGGCGGGTTCCCTGCGGCGGCACCATCAACTATTTTCTGGCGGACCTGCCGCCGGAGCATTACCACGCCGTCCTGGACCGGATGGCCTTCCGCCTCCTGAAGGACAAGCGCCTCGAAGGCTGCCGCGAACCCCTCGCCGGCACGCTGCTGATGGGCGCCGACGGCACCGGGCTGAGCTGCACGGTCAGGCCAGTGCCGCACAGCACGACAAGGCTCCACGGGGACGGGAAGCTGCGCTTCCACCACTACGTGCTCCTGGTGGCCTTCCTCTCCCCGGACGGCGTCGTCGCCCCGGCCGCCTGTGAATTCATTGAAAACGAAAAGGACTACAACCCGGAGTTCGACAAGCAGGACTGCGAACACAAGGCCATGGTGAAGGCGTTCACCGCCCTCAAGAAGAGGCATCCGATGCTGCGGCTGACGCTGCTCATCGACGCCCTTGCGCTCAACTACCCGATCATGAACCTCATCGAGCGGACATGCGGATGGTTTTTCTGCATCTCCTACCGCGAGGGGGTCTCAACCGGGCTGGACAGGGACATAAGGGCGCTGCTCAAATCCCCGGACTGCCACAAAAAGGAGACGGTGACGTACAACCAGGACGGAACGAAGACTCGCCGGACATACAAATGGGTGAGGTTGAAATACGATTACGGGGGGGCGAGGGAAAAGGGCGGCATTCCCATTTCAATCACCTATGCTGAAATGGAGCGCGTCACAGTTGACAAGGAAAACAAGGAGGTGCGGAGGCAGAAGTATGAGCGCATCACCAACCACAGCCTGCGCCCCGGGAACATCGAGGACTTCTTCGAGTACATCGGGACAACGCGCTGGGTGGTGGAAAACCAGGGTTTCAACGAGATGAAGAATCTGGGGCTGAACATCGAGCACGCATACGGCTACAAGAAGCGGTCGCTGATCAATCATTTCCTGATCATGATGTTTGCGTTCCTGATCATGCAGGTCGCGCAGAAGACGGACTTCTTTCAGAAAATCGTCAAGACCGTCGCGGGCGGAGACGTCCAGAAGGGAATGCGCGCGCTCATCGGCGGAGTGAAGCTGATCGCAAGGCATTTCCTCGACAACCTGCGGCACGGGCGGGTCGAATACGTCGACACATCGGAATGGAGGGTGAAGTGGAACACATCGTGACAGGGCGGGTGCCGTATGCCCGCGGCCAGTGACGATGCCCCGCCCCCGATTCCGAAGCTCGACATCTTAAAATAAAAAAAGACCGTCCGGACAGCAAAAAAACACACACAAGCTCTGGTTTGACAAAAGTGTGAAACTGTCGAGGAACGGCCTGCAGATAACCTATGCCCAAATTCCCGGATGGCAAACCAGAAGAGGAGCGAATCTGAAAATTCAAAATTTGATTTCGCATCGCTG
>JAKPUX010000036.1 GCA_029554865.1 bacterium
GCATAGCCTTCATTGACGGCGCGGGTCACGGCCCGTGACGAGATGGTCGCGCCGGTGATGGATCGGATCTCCCCCCCGTCCTTGTCGACGGCCACGCTTGCCGCCGTTTTGCCGAGATACTGGCGCGGGAACCAGGGTTCCTTGTCGCCGTATTTGACCTCCTGCAGCTTGGTGCCGAGGCCGGGGGTCTCGCTCTGGTAGAGCACCTTCATACCGAGAATGCGGCCCAGGGTGTCGACGCCGACGATGGTTTCGATGGTGCTGGAGTAGCCCGCCCCCATGGCGAGAAAGGCGTAGCCCATGGGCTTGCTGGTATCGCCCGGGGCGAAGGCGGCATAGTAAAGCACCTCGCCATTCTCGCGCACGGTCTTGAGGCTGGCCGGATCGCTGCCGGGCAGGGCGGCCGCCAGGGCCGCCTGGAGCTGGGCCTCCTTCTGAGCGAGGATGCGGGGATTGGTGACGCCGTAAACTGCTGCCAGGGCGGTGGCGGCGACGACCGAAACGATCATCAGGATGAGGCCGAAACGGACGATCTCTTTCATGACTTCGCACCTCCGCCGAAGACTTTCGGCCGGATGGAACGGTCGATCACCGGGACGAGCAGGTTCATAAGCAGAATCGAGTAGGAGACCCCCTCCGGATAGCCGCCGACCAGGCGGATGACCATGGTGATGAGGCCGCAGCCGAGGCCGAAGATGAGGCGGCCCCTGGAGGTGATCGGCGAGGTGACCATGTCGGTGGCCATGTAAAAGGCCCCGAGCATGAGGCCGCCGGAAAAGATGTGAAAGAGGATATTGCCGCTGAAGGCCCCCTCGGTGCCGCCGAAGATCCAGGCGAGCAGGGCGACCGAGCCGATATAGCTGACCGGAATCTCCCAGCCGATATAGCGCTTGTAGAGCAGGAAGAGGCCGCCGAGAATGAGCAACAGCGCGGAGGTCTCGCCGATGCAGCCGCCGATCTGGCCGAGAAAGATCTTGTCGATGCTGTCATAGAGCTGGCCGACCGCCTCGTGGGCCTGGTTGACCTTTTCGACCGGATAGGCCGGAGCGTTGGCGAGCACCTCGCGGGCCTGCTTGAGGACGTTGAGGGGGGTGGCGCTGGTGATGACGTCGATGCCGGAGACCGTGCCGCCCGCCGGGGGCGCGCCGCTGAAGACGGTCATGTGGGTCGGCCAGGAGGCGAGCAGAAAGGCACGCCCGAGCAGGGCCGGGTTCATCGGGTTGTAGCCAAGCCCGCCGAAGACCTGTTTGCCGACCGCAATCGCAAACACCGAGCCGACCACCGGCAGCCAGAGGGGCACCTGCGCCGAGACATTGAAGGAGAGCAGGAGTCCGGTGAGCAGGGCGCTGCCGTCGCTGACCGTGACCGGCCGTTTCATCAGCTTTTGCACGAGCGCCTCGGTGGCGACACAGGCGGCCATGCTCAGCAGCATGATCACCAGGGCGCGCAGGCCGAAGAGCCAGACCGAATAGCCGGCGGCGGGCAACAGCGAGAGCGTGACGGTGTACATGATCCGCGGGATCGACTCCCGGTCGGTGATGTGGGGCGAACTGCTGACGTAGAAGGAGCGTTCCATTGAGGAATCCGTTGATTAGGTATTTTTTAGAAACCCATTGTCTCACCAAGCCACAAAGCCACAAAGGAAAAATACTATTATGCTTCTCTTGGTGCCTTCGTGTCTTCGTGAGAAAATTTTCTTTATTCTCTTTGCGTCTTGGCGCGAAATTTACAGGCTCACTGCGGGAAAGGGATCACCCCGCTTTTTTGCGGCTGCGGATGATTTCGCTCTTGCCATAGCGCAGCCAGTGGACCAGATTGATGTGTGCCGGGCAGACATAGGCGCAGGAACCGCACTCGATGCAGTCGAGGGCATGGTTTTCGCCGGCCTCGGCGATGCGGCCGTTGCGCACCAGGGCGACAATCTGCTTCGGCACCAGTCCCATCGGACAGGCGTCGACGCAGTGG
>JAKPUX010000061.1 GCA_029554865.1 bacterium
GGCGAGCACAGCCTGGCCATCGATACCACACAATGGCCCAGCACCATCTACTTTTACACCCTGCGGAGTGGAAGCTGGTCGGAGACCAGGAAAATGGTGATGATCAAGTAAACCGCCCGAAGCAAAAAAAAGCCCTGGCAGCAGCCAGGGCTTTTTTTATGCCTATTCGCTTCTGATCTGCAGTGTGGCCTCTTGCAGACCCTCCGAGCGGGCAGTCAGCAGAATCTCGCCTGCCTCCTCCTTCCCCTGAACGACGCACAGGCACTTGCCGTTGAAGGCCTTGCGGTGATCCGCCTTGAAGGACTCCATGCTGATCTGATGACCGTTATCCACTCCGGCGATAGAGCCTGGGCCTTGCAGGGCGAATTTCACCAGATTGGCGGCATCCGGCACCAGGACTCCCTGCTCATCGACAATATCGACCGTGACGAAGGAGAGATCGCGGCCATTCGCCCTGATCCTCTCCCGGTCGGGATTCAGAACGATCCTTGCCGGCGCTCCTGCGGTTCGGACGCTCTTTAACAGCGTACGACTGCCGCCCTTGTACGCCACCGCCTCCAGGGTACCGGGCGCAAAGGGCACCCGCCAGACCAGCTGGAAGGTGTCCGGCCCCTTGGCCTTTCTTCCCAGGGATTGACCGTTGAGGAACAGCTCTACCTCCTCCTGATTGGTGTAGGCCCAGACGTCCACCAGTTGGCCCGGTTCCCAGTTCCAGTGCGGGAAGAGATGCAGCATCGGCTTTGCAGTCCACTCAGCCTGGTAAAAGTAATAGCCATCCTTGGGAAATCCCGCCAGATCGATCAGCCCGAAATAGGAACTGCGCGCCGGCCATGTATAGGGGGTCGGTTCGCCGAGATAATCAAAGCCGGTCCAGATGAACATGCCGGAGATATGAGGGTTATCCCGGACAATGCGCCAGGTATCGACATGGGTTGACCCCCATCCAACCCGGCAGTTGTCATAGGCGGAGCAGGTATAATCAGCATTCATCGGCAGGGGCTCGTCCCATTTGACAGGCCAGACCCGCACCGAATCGGAGGGCATATCGTAAGCTCCTCTGGTGGCGATGGCCGAGTTGGTCTCGCTGGCAATCAGTTTCCCTTGCGGATACTGCTCACGAAAAGTGAGATAATCCTTCTCGTGATAGTTCCAGCCCACGACATCCAGGGCGCCGGAGCGAACGATGCGGTTATAGGGAGCTGGATCATTGCAGGCCGATGTGACCGGCCGGGTGGTGTCGAGGGCGCGGACGATCTCCGCCAATTCCCTGGTCATCTCCAGACCGCTGTCATCCCACTGCTCGAGGATCTCGTTACCGATGCTCCACATCATCACGCTCGGATGATTGCGATCACGCAAAATCAGATCCTCCAGATCGCGGCGGTGCCACTCATCCCAATCGAGATGATAGTCATCGGGATTCTTGGCCAGCTTCCACATGTCGAAGGCCTCGTCCATCACCAGAAAGCCCATGCGGTCACAGAGATCGAGCAGTTCGGGAGCCGGGGGATTGTGCGAGGTCCGGATGGCGTTGCAGCCCATCCCCTTGAGCATCTCGAGCTGCCGTTCAAGGGCGCGCTCGTTGATCGCTGCACCCAGACAGCCGAGATCGTGGTGGTTGCAGACCCCAAGAATCTTCATCGCCGCACCGTTAAGGAAGAAGCCCTTCTCCCCGTCAAAGGCAATCGTGCGGATGCCAAAGGGCGTTTCATATCGGTCCAGCTCAGCACCGGCTGCCTTGATCTGGGTGACTGCGCGATAGAGGGCGGGATGATCGACAGACCACAATTCGGGCTGCTTCACCATCCCCTTCTGACTTACCGTTTCAACAGCTCCCGGCTGGATGAGGATTTTGCGGCTGACCGCGGTCTTCTTTGCGCCATCTGGGCCGAAGATGGCCGTTTCGATGGTCACCCTCTGTGGTGCTTCGGTCGCATTGCGCACCCGCGTCTGCAGGGCGACGCTGGCCTGTTGAGCCGAGACCTCGGGTGTCGTGATAAATGTGCCCCAGTGATCGACATGCACCCGGCTGGTGAGAACAAGCCAGACATTGCGATAGATTCCCGAACCGGAGTACCAACGCGAATTGGGCTGCTGGCTGTTGTCGACGCGTACGGCAATGACGTTGGCGGCACCCCCGAACCTGAGCCAGGGGGTCAGATCGTAGCGGAAAGAGCTGTAGCCGTAAGGACGTTTACCCAGATAGTGGCCGTTGATCCAAACCTCGCTGTTGCGGTAAACCCCGTCGAAATCGATAAAGGCGCTGCGACCGGAGTCGGCCCGAAGCAAGGTAAAACTCTTGCGATACCAGCCGATGCCCCCGGGAAGGGCACCCCCGCCGGGCGTGGCCGGATGGCTCTCGCTGAATGCACCCTCGATGCTCCAGTCGTGGGGCAGGTCGAGCACCCGCCAGCCGCTGTCTTCGAAACCGGGTTCCTGGCCGCCCTGAATGTCGCCAAGGTGAAATTTCCACTCGCGGGTGAAGCGCTCGATCCGGCGCGGCGATGGTTCCGTACTCACAAAGCAGCCGGCGAAAAAGGCGGCAACGGACCCGATGGTGACCGCAAACAGTGCGGCGGTCAGCCTGCAGCTTTTCATGGCATCCCTCATTGAGTTTATCATTTAAAGGCGACGTTCACCGCTGTTCCGGTATAACGCACCGTCGCGGCAGGGGCGGCTGTGAAATCGAGCCTGGCCGGTCTGCTTTTGCTCACCCAGACGATCTCAAAGGTGCGATCCTTGAGCATCCCCGGGAATTCGCCCTCGCGGGCGCCGAGGGTCAGGATCCTGCTTTTTTCCGTCCAGGTGATGGGAATCCTGGCAAATTGGCCTTTCTCATAACTGTACGACGTGCCATCATCCTCATAAAGATCAAACTCGCCTTCCCGCCCAGTATAGACATAGAGCCGGATGGGATCGGCCGGCTTTTCCATAACATACTGCAGGGGCGGTCCGAAGGGGATGATCGAGCCTTCACGGACGAACAAAGGTATGTCGCTCAGGGGGGCTTCGGCGATGACCGTGCGGCCCCCGGTCATGAACTGTCCGGAGTTGAGGGCATACCAGCCGGTACCGGCGGGCAGATAAAGGCTCCGCGCGCGGGCCTTGTAAGCGGTGACCGGATTGACCAGAAGCGCAGGGCCGAACATATACTGATCGCCGATTGAGTGAACCCTGGCGTCCTTGCCGAAATCCATGACCAGGGCGCGCATGAGAGTATAGTCCTCAAAGGTCACCTTTGCTGCAAGGGAGTAAAGATAGGGCAGCAAACGGTAGCGGAGTTTGTCATAGGCCAGCATGGCCTGATAGGC
>JAKPUX010000075.1 GCA_029554865.1 bacterium
CTGCCCTTCTACGTCATGACCAGCCCGGCGAATCATGAGGAGACCATTGCCTTTTTCAAGCAGAACAACTGGTTCGGAAAGGATCCCGGCACCATCCTCTGCTTCCCTCAGCGCATGCTGCCGGTTTTTGACACTCGCGGCCAGCTGCTCCTCGAATCCCCGGCGCACCTGAGCCTCTCTCCCGATGGCCACGGCGGGGTCCTCTACGCCCTCCGCAAACATCAACTCCTCGAGGATATGCGCCGGCGCGGCATCCGTCACCTCTTCCATTTTCAGGTGGACAATGTGCTGGTCCGGATCGCCGATCCCGCCTATCTGGGCTTTCACGAGGAGACCGGGGCGGAGATGTCCGCCCGCACGGTCCGCAAACGCGACCCCTGGGAAAAGCTGGGCAATATCGGCCGGCAGAACGGGATCTGCAAGGTCATCGAGTATTCAGAGCTGCCGGACGAGAAAAAGACCGCGTGCACCGCCGCGGGGGAACTGCTTTTCGGTCAGGGGAGCATCGCCATCCATCTCTTCTCCCTCGATTTTCTAGAACGGCTGCTGCGGCAAAAGATCGAGCTGCCCTACCACATCGCCCGTAAGAAAATGGCCAGTGTCGAGGAGCAAGGGGCTGAGCTGGCGGCCGGGGGACTCAATGCGGTCAAGTTCGAGCAGTTTATTTTTGATGCCTTTTCATTTGCAGAGCGCGTCCTGGTGCTGGAGACCGACCGCCGTCTAGAGTTCAGTCCGATCAAGAACAGGGAGGGGGAGGATTCCCCCGCCACAGCCCGGCGCGATCTGAGCGAACTCTTCGCCGGCTGGCTGGAGGCATGTGGAATCCGGCCGCGGCGCCACGCCGACGGCTCCCTGGCCGTGCCCGTTGAGATCAGCCCCCTCTACGCCATGTCGGCCGCAGAACTCGGGGCCAAAATATCCTCTGGCCTGGATCCGGAGCGGGAGATACTGCTCGAGGAGCCCACCGGGGAGTGATCATACCGCTTCCGGCTGGCCATCAAGCCACCGGCTTGCCCGCTCACCCAGATGCGGGCGGCCAAGGATGATAAACATGATGCCCGCAGCTGATACCCCCTCCAGCCCTGTCTCCCCGCGCCACCGGCGTTCCCGGCTGCGCCGTCTGCTGCGGTTTGTCCTCTTCTCCTTTCTCGCCCTTCTGTTTCTGCTCTTTTCGGCTGTCCTGGTCCTGCGGCTGCTCTATCCCCCGGCGCGAATCAAAGCGATGATCAATGAGGCGGCCATTGAAAAACTGGATCGCCGCCTCTCGCTGGGAAAGGTCTGGTTGCATCCCCTGCGCGGCTTCATCCTTGAGGAGGTCTCGCTCTCCCCCTATCCCGATTCCACCTCCGGCTATGACCTCTTCGTCCTCCGTCAATTTCATGCCCGCCAGATCGCCGTCCGCTACAGCCTCAGGGATATTTTCAAGAACAAGCTCCACCTGCGCGAGATTGAGATTGTCGGTCCGGAGATGGAGTTTTTTGTCGACATGCTCGATACCACCCTGATCGATTTTGCCGCCCTGGCCCGCACCGAACTGCCTCTCACCCTCGATCTGCGCAGCCTGCGTCTGCGCGACAGCCGGATCAGGGTCGTCCTTGCTGACACCCTGACCCGGCAGGAGTTTTTCATAGGGGATCTTGACGCGGTCCTGAAAGATGTCCGGCTGCCGGGGGGCGGTTTTCTCCGCAACGACAGCGTCCTGCAGGCCGATCTGGCGATCCGCTGCCAGGCAACCCCGCTCTCTCTGAGCCAGAGCGATCTGCGTAGCGGCAGTACCCTCCGGCTGGAGGCGCTGCTTGACCTCGATACCCGGCTTTCGCTGCGCAGCTATCATGACCTCCGGTTGGCGCTCGGACTCCAGCTCCGGGAGCTCGTCTATGAGGAAGAGGCACCCGGATCAGTCCGGAGAACCGCCTTTCGCCCCCGGCTCAACCTGGCGCTCGGCCTCCACGGCGACGGGCACATCGGCTCCGCGCATCTCGATTCCCTCATCCTCGCCCTCGACGGCCGGAGATGGCTGGTGGCTGAAGGCGCCGCCGAGGGCCTCTATGGCCAAGGCCGTTTTTCCGCACGTCTCTCTCATGGCGAGATCCCCCTCGATCAGGCCCTGTCGCTGGCGCAGGAGCTGCTCCCGCCCGGCCGGTTCCCTGATCTGCAGTGGCTCGAGGAGGAGGCCGCCCTCCACTTCAGCGGGGCGGAGATCGCGGGTTCGCTTGACGAGGGCTTTGAGTATCAGCTCCCCCTCGAGCTGCGTCATGCCGGCCTCTCCCTCAATGGCGATTCCCTCCGGCTGCGGGGATTGGGAGCCTCCCTCGACCTGCGGGGCCGTCTCCTGCCCGGGGGTACTGAAAGGACCGCCCTGACGGCCGCGCTCGTTTGTGACGGCCTGCGCCTGCTGCAGCCGGGGAGCGCACCCCTGACGGCCGGGGCCGGGAGCGCGACCGCGGATATGGTGCTCAACCGACTCATGCTGCCCGAGAAGGCGCACATCGCCCTTCGCCTCGATGACCTGATGGGCCTGAAGGCCGAGGGCGAATGCGCCCTGAGCGCCCCGGCCTCACTGCAGGATCTGAGCGGAGGCGGCACCGTCAGCCTCACCGGCTTCGATCTCGGGCGCTTCCCCGCCCTCGCCGCCTCCGGCAAGGCCGGGGCCCTCTTCTCCTTCCATCTTGACGGACTCGACCGCATCGCTGCCGCTCTGGAGGTGAAGAGCACTCCCCTGATCCTGCTCATCGACGAGGAGCCGGTGCATCTGGACGAGCTCGAGCTCGAGATGAAACTGCAGGCGGGCACGGATACCTCGCTCGCCCTGATCCGGATCGACTCGCTCGGTCTGGCCCTCAACCGCATGGTCGAGGCTGCGGCGAGGGCCGAAATCCTCAACCGGGGGGACAGGCAGATCCGGTTCAATTTCGACCGCCTGGCCATCCGTCACGATGCGATCTGGGCCTGGCTGCCCGAGCTGCTGCGCGAGCCTTTTGCCGAGGCGGATCTCACAGGGACGACCACTTTCATGGGCGGAGGCCGGATCGGCTTCAATCCCTCGGGGCTGCGCTACGATGTCGATGTCCGCATGACGACGGCCGGGACCTCCTTCCGGGCCCCGGCCCAGTTCACCCTGGTGAACGGTCTCGGCATCGATGCCCGCCTCACCGCTGCCAACGGAGACGGCATCCACGCCCTCGTGGAGGCCGGGCTGGACAGCCTGCGCGTCGGCAAGGCCGGCGGAGTTGCCTTTCATCACAACCAGCTCGCCCTGCAGCTTGCGAGCAAGGATTTGTCCTCGCTGATCGAGGCAAAGGGGCGCCTTGAACTGCCCGACCTCTTCACCAGCGGCTCGTTCGAGGCGAGCATCGCCGAGCTGAAGAGGGCCATGCGGATCAAGGCCCGTTTTGCCCTAAATCAGTCGATTGCCGATACCCTGCGCCTTCCCCAGGGCATCAGGATGCGCGGCGACAGCGATCTGCTCGTCACGGTGGAGGCGGATACCGCCCTGGCCCGTGTCGCAGCCGACATCTCGACCAGGGGGGTCAGCTTTTTCATGCCGGACAATGTCTACATCCGCGATGTCCTCACTGATCTTCATCTCCGCCAGGAGGTGGATTTTGTCAACAAGCGGCTGCTCGCCAGTCCGGCTTTCCGCATCGCGACCCCGAGCAATGCTTTCATGGACTATATGGCCTACCGCCAATACTATCGCGAGCGGCTGCCGGGTTTTTCACGTCTCCGCATTGGCCGTGTGGAGTTGAAAGAGTATGCGGTGGAGGATATCGATCTCGAACTCTACGCCGGCGAGGGTCGGCTGGAGGTGCCGGCGCTGGTGGCGCGGCTCTACGGCGGCAATCTGGGAGGGCGGATGGTGCTGGACCTCGCCGGCGGCGACCTCAAAAAGGCCGCCTATGGCATCAATCTCACTTTCGCCAATGTCAATTCGGATCTTCTCCTGCCCAAGGGGACGCGTGACGGCAAATACGGCATCATCAATGGCAACATGGATTTTCAGGGTATCGGGCTTGACCCCGCTGCAGGGATCAGGCTGGAGGGCCAGGCCTATATTACGGAGATCGGGCCCAAGGTGGCGGACAATCTGCTGCGCTCGCTGGATCCCCAGGGTGTCGATTCAAGCATCCGCACGACCCGGCTGCTGATCAATCGGGGTTTCAAGCCCAAACTGATGACCTTTGTGCTGCGTCACGGTTATCTCTATCCGGAGATTATTTTTGCGCAGCCCTGGTATTTTCCCATGCGCCTCAGCGGCGGCAAGGTGGAGCTGGCGCGCATTCCCCTCGACATGTTCCTCAGAAGCTCCGGCCAGGGCCCGGCGGCGCGGTGAACGCGCGGTGCGGACTCGGGAGAACGGGAGGTTTTATGCATCGATCTATGTGGTTGCTGATTATGTTCATAAGTTTGGCGCTGCTGCGCTGCACCGTCAGGGCCCCGGAGCTTAATGTAACCGGCGAAAAGACCGCCCTCGAAAATCAGGTACTCGGCGCCTATCAGCAGATCGAGAGCGATTCCTGGCTCATTGCCTCGGCGCGGGCGGTCGGCGCGACTTCCTCAGCGGTGGTCTCGGGCAGCAAAAAAGAGGTGATCGATGCGGTCCAGAACCGCAAGTTCAACAAGGATGAGGTGGATGAGCTCAAGGCCGACAAGGTGGTCGGCGAGAACAACCGCGGCTTGCTGCAGCCCCTTGCCCATCCCCGCTACGACGGCGATCCGGAGTATCGCCTCTATGTCGACCAGATCATCGAGGAAGAGAACAACGACCGCCTGATCATCTATGAGCGGGTGCTGACCATCAACCAGACCAGCGCCGAGGCGGCCAGGGCCAATGAGGTCTTTGCCAAACTCAATTTCGATAATTCGGCCCCCGGCACCATGATTCAGAATCCGGATGGCACCTGGGTGGAAAAGCCCGCAATCCGGGGAAAGTGACGCGATGAAACGCCGCTCTCATGCCTATCCACGGGGCCGCACCCCCGCAGGGCCGGCCTTTCTCCGGGCCCTGCTCTGTGCGGGCCTGATCGCAGCCCCGTGCGCCCGTCCGGCCTCCGCGGTGAGCGCGGCGATGCAGACGACCGCCCCGGCCGCAAGAGCGGCGGCAGCCCAGCCCCTCGACCTCAGGCAGGTGACCACCCATCCCGACATCGATCTCTCGCCACGCCTCTCTCCCGACGGCAAATACCTCGCCTACGTCTCCCGGCAGACCTACAATTTCGATATCTGGGTGCGCAGCACCACCGGTTCCAGCAGCCGGCAGATCACCTTCAACAAGGCCGACGATTTCTATCCGGTCTGGTATCCGGACAGCAGATCCCTGGTTTTCGTCTCGCAGAAGGAAGATGCCGGCGGCGACATCTGGCGCATCCGCTTCCGCGAGGTAGAGGGCCATCTCATCCCCAGGGGCGAGCCTCAAAAGATCAGCAGTTGGCAGGGCTATGACGGCTATCCGACGGTCTCGCCGGACGGCAAGAAAATCGCCTGGGTCTCCAATGCCTCCGGCCGGGACGAGATCTGGTTTCACAACGACAACACCGGCAAGACCAGCCAGCTCACCTTTCTCGGAGGTACCCACCCGGCCTGGAGCTCCAGGCAGGACCTCATCGCCTTCACCTCCTTCCGCGCCGGCGCAGAGAACGGCGGCGACATCTGGCTGATCAATCTGCACGGCCCCAGGCCCACGGATGGGGAGGTCGACGGTCTGTGGGATCCGCGCGAGCCCTCGCTTTATCCCCTGACCCGGGGTGAGGCTGCTGAGGGCTTCCCGACCTGGTCGCCGGATGCCAGCCGGTTGGTCTTTCTGCGTTTCGACAGAGACTGCAACGGCGATTCACTGCTGACGCCCGCAGACCATGGTGCCCTCTGGGAGATGGCCCCCCTGCCAGCCCCGGCGGAGAGCCCTCTCTTCTCCTCGCCACTGGACCGCCTCCTACAACCCGGCTTCAATCCCCTCATGGTGCGCAGCGCCATGCCCCTCACCAGTGGCAGCGACAACATCATGCAGCCCTGGTGCGGCGGGGACCAGCGCGTCTATTTTTCATCCGACCGCGGCGGCAACCTCGACATTTGGTCCATCCCCCTCGACGGGTCCGTACCGCGGCAGCCGGGCGCGGCCGCGCAGTACCGCTGGGCGGATGA
>JAKPUX010000086.1 GCA_029554865.1 bacterium
GCCTTCACCGTCTTCTCGGGCCTGAGCTGGGGCAAGAGCGCCACGGTCAAACTCGAAGCGCGCGTGAAGGACAAGGATTATGTCCGCCACGTGCTGATCTTCCGCAAGATCCCCTGGCAGCACAATCAGGGCATCATCGTCCACAATCAGGGCGTGATGAGTGGCAATTAAGCCGGTTCTTTCGCCTGCTCTCCGCCGCGCAAGACGGGGAGCAGGCTTTAATATCTACGGCACGCTTTCAGTCGCGCCCACATGGTGGGGGAGAGGTCGTGCTGCAGGCATCCTGGTCTGTTTCCTCCTGACTCTGGCGCCCGGACTACGTCCGGGCGTTCTTTTTGCCCAGAACGCCTCCGTCTTCGGCTATACCGGTTTGATGGTAGTGCCCTCCGCCGAAATCGCGGACGACGGCGAACTCACCGCCGGCGTCAGCCGTATCCCCATGCTCTACACCAACTGGTATCCCAACCGGCGCACGGTGATGTGGGGGCGCGTTGGTTTTCTCCCCTTCCTCGAGGCCGGCGGCATGTTCGTGCGGCCGGATCACTATATCGGCGGATTCGGTGACCGCTCGGTTTATCTGCGCGTGCGCCTGCTGCGCGAGAAGGGCTGGCGCCCGGCCGTGACCGTCGGCACCCAGGACTTTTTCGCCATCAAGCAGCTCAAGTGGGAGACCGCCACTGCCCAGCATTTCGGCGCTCTCTATCTGGTCGCCTCGCGTCACGATACCCTGCGCGGGGTGCCGCTCCACTTCCATCTCGGTTACGGCCCGGACTGGCTGGTCGCCCGGACGAAAATGCTGGTCGGTCTCTTCGGCGGAGTCTCTTATTCTCCCCACCGTATGGTGACCCTGCTCGCCGAGTACGACGCCGAGTGCTTCAACGCCGGCCTGCGCCTGCAGCCCTTCCCCTTTCTCCAGGCCCATCTCGGCCTCTGGAAGCTGAAGGAGGTGACCGCTAATCTCGCTTTTACTGTGCATCTGCAATAATCCCCCCCTCGCCCGCTCGCGCCCCAAGATATCGCTGCCACCTGCCCCCGCTCGCACTACCCGGCGGAATTTTCTCCCCGTCCTGGTTGTTGCCTCCTATAGAAACCGACCCTTTGAAAGCCGATCCTGATGACCCCACGATTGCGCTCCCTTCGCAAGATCACAACCCGGCAACTGCGTGAGGAATTACTCCCCAATATTCTCCGTTCCCTCGGACTGGTCTGGCGGGCCTCGCCCATGCTCTTCATCGTCAGCACCCTGCTGCTGCTGGTACAGAGCGTGCTGCCCCTGGGCATTCTATATGCGAGCAAGCTGATCCTCGACGGGGTCGCCTCCGCCCTGCAGACGGGCACGGCCGCCGCCACGCCGCCCGCGCTCATCCTGCTCGCCTCGCTGGTGGGGGGACTGGTCTTTTTGCAGGTGGTCGCCTCCAGCATCCACTCCTGGCTGCAGAGCCATCAGTCGGCCATGGTGCAGGAGAACATCATGGAAAAGCTCCACCACAAGTCGGTGGAGATCGATTTCGCCTATTACGAGAATCCGGAATTTTTCGACACTCTGCACCGGGCCCAGCACCAGGCCATCTACCGCCCCTCCCAGCTGGTCGGGCGGCTGCAGAACATCATCCAGCAGAGCCTGACCCTGGCCGGGCTGGTCGGCCTCCTCTTCCTCTTCCACTGGTCGATCCCCCTGCTCCTGCTGCTCACCCTGCTGCCTGCTTTTCTCCTCCGCCTCCATTTCGCCGATGTGCTTTTCGAGTGGCGGCAAAAGAGCAGCAACCTCGAGCGCAAGAGTTACCATTACCACTGGCTGCTGACCGACAAGGCCTGGGCCAAAGAGGTGCGGGCCCTGGGTATTGGCCGCTTCCTGCGCAGGCGCTACCTGGCCATCCAGCGGCGGCTGCGGGTCGAGCAGTTTCGCATTAACGGCCGCCAGACCCGCGGCACTCTTATGGCCCAGCTCCTGGCGACGGCGGTGGCCTATGGCTTTTACCTGGTACTGATCGGCAAAACCCTGGCCGGGGCCATCACCCTCGGCAGCCTGGTGATGTATTTTCAGGCCTTT
>JAKPUX010000092.1 GCA_029554865.1 bacterium
GAGTTGAGGTTGTTGTTGCCCATGCCGGCGACCAGACCGGCGACCACTTCCATGGGCTGGCCCTTGACAAGCTTGAAGGGACCGGAGGCGATGACCATACGATGGTCAGCGGGAGGCGCCTCGTAGAAACCCAGCCAGCCCGTACCGGTGACCGGATCGCCGGGATTGACGAACTTGGAGGGAAGGCCGGTGAAGGGATCGATGAACTCGGAGCCGTCCCAGATAAAGCCCTGAACATAGTTGTAGGCCTGGAAGCCGCCGTTGGCACTCTGCAGGTCGGGATCCGAGTAGGTGGCGTTGCTGTTGATGTACTTGACGAAGGCGGTCATCGGCAGGACCTTCTTGTCCGGGAAGACGCCGCTGGGCAGATAGGCGGTGTCGCCAGGGGAGTCGGCGAGCGGGCCCTGGAAAAAGTCGCAGCCGATGGCCGGGATGGAGCTGCCGTATTCCTGATCGTAGGCATCGCCGTTGTAGACAAAACCGAGGCTCAGGTCGGTATCGCAAGCGACATAGTCATCGGTGGCATCACCGAGATCAGGATCAAAAAAGAGGGCCACGTAGGTCGAATCGAGATTGGAGAGGCCCTTGTTGACGAACTCGAAGCGCATGAAGCAGGCGTCGCCAAGAGGACCGGCCTGGGCGTAGCCCCAGACGGTCTGACGGATCTCCACGCCGATGGGCTGGGTCATCCAGACCTCGGCATGGAGGGTGGGGTTGGCATCGTTGTAGACGCAGAAGAGCATCTGGTCGCCAAGGACCTCGGCGGGAGCACCCTGTGCGATGGCCGCAGCCGGCACGGATTCGCCCTTGTTGAGCTTGTAGACGATGTATTCGGATTTGGTCGGATCATCGGGTGCACCGCTGTCGAGGATGCGGCCCGGCTGCATGTCGGTGGAATAGTCGGCAGCGCAGGCGCGCAGCTCTTTGGTGTCCTCGGTAATGCCGAGGAGCCAGAGGCCGGCCGTGAAGATGGCATAGTGGCCGGAGCCCTTGGGGTAGATCAGGCCCGCATCTTCGGTCACAGGATCGCTAGCGAAGAGGCCGTTATTGATGAACCAGCTGTCGATCCGGTTGACATCGAAGGTTTCGGCATGTCTGGTATCCATGCTCTTGCCCAACCGCGGCGCCCCTTTTTCAGCCTTGGCCCAGAGGGGATTGAGGGCCAGGGTGAAAAAGACGGCCAGCGTCAAGAAGAGAGTCAGGCTCTTTTTTATCATATTGAAATTCTCCCTATCATTGTAATTTTTGGGTAGAACGATCCTATCCTGGTTCCTTCTTACAGATCGATCTTGATGCCTGCGCGGAGCTGACGCGGCGCCGACCAGCCAAAGGTGCCCATAGAGGTCAGCTGGGCATTGTACCAGCGGGCATACTCCTCAGCGCCCAGGGTGGAATTGGCCTGAGCCTGCCGGCCGGCCGCGCTGTCAAGCCAGCCGTCGGAGGTGTTGGTGCCGGTCTGCAGAAAAACTGCGGTGACCGACTTGGTGTCGAGCAGGTTGAGCGCCCACAGGTAGAGGTTGAAATCGATGCCGGCGACCTTGACGGTCTTGTCCAGCTTGGCGTCGATGTTGTAGAACCAGCCCATGCGCGACTGGTTGAGGGCCTCGATCGGCAGGGCCTGGGTGTAACCATGGACCTCGCTGTAGCCGCCGCCCGCTTCGACGCGGGTGTAGGGAGCGCCGGAGTTGAAGGTGAAGAGCATGTTGAGGCCGACATTGGCCAGGGGCTTCAGACCGAAGAGAGCCGGTCCATCCTCGGCGCCCATGCGGATATCGGCGCTGATGGTGCCCTTGTGACGGATGTCGAAATCCAGCGGCGCAATCGTGACCGGGAAGACCGGGCTGCCTTCAGCCCAGGCGATGTCGAAATGGCTGTCGGCCGCTGAACCGGTGCCTTCAGAGAAGGAGTAGGTATAGTTGGCGCTGGCCGCGATGCGTTTCCAGCGGCGCAGCTGAAAATCAAAGCTGACACCCTTGATCGTGCCGAAATCCGCATTCGAGAAGAGGTACGGCGAGGCGTAAACCGAACCCTCGGCGGGTCTGATCTTGCGGATGGCAATCAGATCATCGGTGTTCTTGTAGAAAAGGGTGGCGTCGAAGGCCGCCGACTGGCCCAGCTGCTGACGGAAACCGAACTCGTAGGAGGTGGTGCGCTCCGGCTTGAGATTCGGGTTCGGCATGGTGCGGGCGTAACCGGAGGCGAAGAGGTTGAAGGCGGTCGTGCCCCAGCTGCCGAAGAGCTGGTCGAAGCGGTTCATCTGGACGAACTTGCCATACTGGGCATGGAAGACCGTCATGTCCGTGACCGGGAAGGAGAAGCCGATGCGCGGGCTGATGTAGATGTCCGGATCCGATTCAACGAAAACCTCTTCATCGAAAAAGCCGCTGCTGGACTGGGTAAGGGTTTCCCAGTTCCTCAGCTTGTTGATGCCGCGATCGAAATAATCCATGCGCACGCCAAGGTTGAGGACCATGTCCTTGAGCTCGATCTTGTCCTGGATATAGGCGCCGGCGAGGACGGGATGGGGCGGACCATCATGGCCGCTGAAGGGGATGATCTCGCCCGCTACGTTGGCCGTGTAGGTCTGGTCTTCGCTGATCTCGTTGCCATAGATATCATAACCGTAGTTGGTCAGGAAGGAGCGATAGGCGTAATAGTCGGTGATCTCATTGACCGTGCCCATCGACCTGGCCTGGTTGGTCAGCGATGTGAGCATGCTGCGGGCGGCCAGCGAGTAACGGCGAATGGTGTAATAGTTGAACTCACCGCCGACCTTGACCTCGTGCTGGCGGCCGAACTGCTTGGTCAGATCCAGCTTGGTGCCGATAAAGCTTTCCGAAGCCTTGGTGATGGTGCCGCTGGTGCCGACAGCAGGGTCATAAGCGGTCAGATCCATGAAGGAGTAGGTCTTGACCGTGCCGGTGTCGGAATAGGCCTTGTTGTAGAGCGGATCGCCCCACTTGTTGATATCCTGCCAGTAAACCGGATGGCCGCTCTCGGCGTTGTCCGCAAAATAGTTAACATTCCAGGTGTAGAACATCGTCGGATTGACGTTGTGGGTCATCTGGAGATAGGTGCTGTAGTTGGTCTGCCGCCAGCGCTTGGAGGCTTCCGTGTTGTAGATGGTGTTGGTGGCGTTGAGGGGAACAGTCGCAGGTCGGTCCTGGGAACGCTGCCAGGTGTAGGAGCCGCCGACCTTGAAGCGGAGGGCGCCCAGATCCCAGACCACGTTGCCGTTGGCGACGTCGAACTGGTTGCCGCCGCCGGGGATACGGCCGGGGGCGATGTTGGCCGCCAGGTTGAGGGTGTCATATACCGTGGTGCCCTCGGTGGTGCGCCAGGAACCCGGAACCAGATACTCGGGGCTCGTCCAGCCGGAGAAGCGCGTGGCATTGCTGAGACGGTAGCTGTGCTGACCGGCGACGAAGAAACGCAGGTTCTTCTGGCCGGGGATCACCGGACCGCTAAGGGTGGCGAAATAGTCATCGTAACCGTAGGAATAGAGCTTGTTGAGGCCGAGGATCTGATAACCCTTCTCTTTGCCATCAACCGCCCAGAAATCATCGGAGACTGCTTCGAGAGAGACCTTGTAGCTCGGACCGCCGGTCTTGATGGTGGTGTGGACCACGCCCGAATTGGCAAAGCCGTATTCAGCCGTGAAACCACCCGCCTGAAAGTCGATGAGTTCGATGGAGCGGTCGACGATCGAGATGTTCTCGCCGCCGTCGACGATGGAGCTGGTCATCATGCCTTCCACGTAGCGCGCAGTCTCGTGCGAACGGCCGCCGCGGACGTAGAGGTTGCCGCCCTGCTGAACGGCGCCGGCGAGGGTGGCGACCACGTTCTGCACAGTGCGAACCGGCAGATTCGCAAGATCTTCAGCCCACACCGTCTTGGTATAGTTGGTGACGTTCTTGTCGACCAGGGGCTTTTCAGCTACGATCGTGATCGTCTCCCCTTCGAGGGCGACCTGAGGAAGCTTGAAGTTGGATTCCGTCGTGACGTCCGGAATAACCTTGACGTTCGACATGGAGACCTGGGTATAGCCGACAAAGGTCGCCTTCAGGACGTAGGTGCCGGGCGGCACGTTCAGTATCATGAAATTGCCATTAACGTCCGAAGTGGCGCCCATCTGGGTGCCGACGACAAGAACGTTAGCGCCTGGCAAAGCCTCACCCGTTTCCTTGTCCAGCACCGTGCCTCTGATTTTTCCGGTGTTACCGGCAAAAAGGACAAAAGGCAACAGGACAAGCATGAGCACACAAATACCTTTTTTTAGCATTGCTTTCCTCCTTGAACAGTTACAGAACTGTGTGGTTATGGCAGCCCTAGTCCGGCTGTTTCCTCCGCTTCAGGTTAAAAGGCGATGATCCTGATGCTTCAGAGGAGTCTGTAGCCAAAATCCTGAAACTTTCTGCACCTCCTTTGCGTTCTATGATGGAGAGAATGAGTGGATTGAGATGTGAATATGTGATTGGTCTTCGTGTTGCGTTGTCGCTCTGGATCGTCAGTTTGCAGCCATAAAAAAAATGAGGCTTTATTGCAGCAGCCAGAAAATGATGCTGCCCCGCAAAAGACCCCCCCAGCAAAAAACTATGCTCCCGGCGCTGTATTATTGCCGGATGATCCATCAACAAGAGGCACTGCCGCCATTGAAAGGGACGGCAAGGGAATAGTTGCAGTCAAATATCTATGTATATAGAGGTTATACAGGATGTTTGAGTTCGTCGATTAGGTCTTTTAATATCAATTATTTACAATTGCTCTGTTCACGCTGAAGATTATGCGCCCTACGTTTTCGCAAATATACACAAATTCTTGATTTCCGTCAAGTTTTTTTTACAAACCCGAACTACATCCCCTCTCCCCTAGCGCTCCAGCACCCCCTGCAGCAGACGCCAGACCTCCTCCTTGCCCCGGCCGCTTTTGGCTGAAAAAGGCACTATCTTTCCAAAATCCCCCTCCCCCAGGGCCCCGCGCAGCCCCGCCAGATTCTTCTGCAGTTCGCTCCCCGAGAGCTTGTCCGCCTTGGTCGCCACCACAATGCAGGACCGCCCCTGCAGCCGCAGCCACTCCAGCAACTGGGCGTCGAGCTCCTGGAGGGAGAGGCGCACATCCACCAGCACCACCACCAGCCGGAGTTCTTCCACCCCGGTCAGATAGGACTCGATCAGTCCCTGCCACTGCTGACGGAGGCTTTTCGGGGATTTGGCATAGCCATAGCCAGGCAGATCCACAAAATAGAACTGACGATTGACGCGATAAAAATTGAGGGTCTGGGTCTTGCCGGGGGTTGAACTCACATAGGCGAGATTGCGCCGGTTGAAAAGGACGTTGAGCAGGGTCGATTTGCCGACATTGGAGCGTCCGGCGAAGGCGATCTGGGGCAGCCGGTCCCGGGGCAGATCCTCCAGCCGAGCCACCGATTTTATATATTCGGCCGAGAGGATCTTCACGCCGCCGATTCCTGCACCGGATTTTCCGGCGGAAGCTTGCGTTTCTTGTAACGCGGTTCGGCGCCGCTGGTCACGACCGCCTCGGTAATGCGGCAGTGGGAGATCTCCTTCCGCGAGGGCAGCTCGTACATGATCCTGAGCATGGTCTCCTCCAGCACCGAGCGCAGGCCGCGCGCCCCGGTGCCGCGCTTGCGCGCGATACGCACGATCTCCTGCAGGGCGGCGCGGTCGAATTCGAGTTCGACCCCGTCGAGGGCGAGCAGACGCTGGTATTGGCGGGTAAGGGCGTTGCGGGGTTCGGTCAGAATCCTCAGCAGGGCCTCGTCGTCGAGCTCCTCGAGGGTGCAGATGATCGGCAGTCTGCCGATCAGTTCAGGGATGAGGCCGTACTGGAGCAGATCTTCGGGCTCGACCCGGCGCAGCAGCTCGCCCAGCTCGAGGGCGTCGCCCTTGACGCTCTCGGCCCCGAAGCCGATGGCCATCTTGTTGAGGCGGCTGGCGATGAGCTTCTCCAGGGATTCAAAGGCCCCGCCGCAGATGAAGAGGATGTTGGCGGTGTTGATGTTGATGAATTCCATCTCGGGATGCTTGCGCCCCCCCTTGGGGGGAACGGCAGCGATGGTGCCCTCAAGAATCTTGAGCAGGGCCTGCTGGACCCCCTCGCCGGAGACGTCGCGAGTGATCGAGGGGTTGCCGTTCTTGCGCGCGATCTTGTCGAGTTCATCGATATAGACGATGCCGCGCTCGGCGCGTTCGAGGTTGTAATCGGCCGCCTGCAGCAGCCGCACCAGGATGTTCTCCACATCCTCGCCGACATAGCCCGCCTCGGTCAGGGTGGTGGCGTCGGCGATGGTGAAGGGCACCTGCAGAAGGCGGGCGAGGGTCTGGGCGATGAGGGTCTTGCCGGTGCCGGTCGGGCCGATGAGCAGGACATTGCTCTTTTCGAGCATGACCTCATCGGCCGGGGCGGCATGGTTGACGCGTTTGTAGTGGTTGTAGACCGCCACCGCGACCGTCTGTTTGGCGTGCTCCTGGCCGATGACGAACTTGTCGAGTTCGGCCTTGATCTCAGCGGGGGTGGGGACGCGCTCGACCGTGGCCGTGGTGCGCCGCGATTTTTCCCGGGCGATGATCTTGTTGGCGATGGTCACGCATTCGCTGCAGATGGTCACGTCCGGGCCGGTGACGATGGTCTCCACCTGCTGGCTGCTTTTGCCGCAGAAGGAGCAGATCACCAGCCTCCGGCCGCCGTTCTGTTTTTTTTGATCCATAATACTTTGCCGTCCGCTAAGAGTCTATTTCTTTTTGGGTTTGACGAGGTCCTTGCGCACCATGATCTCGTCGATGAGACCGTACTCTTTGGCCTCCTCCGCGCTCATGAAAAAGTTGCGATCGGTGTCCTTGACGATCCGCTCCATGGGCTGGCCGGTATGGTGGACGAGTATCTGGTTGAGTTTCTCGCGGATGACCAGGATCTCCCTGGTCTGGATCTCGATGTCGGTGGCCTGTCCCTGGGCGCCGCCCATGGGCTGATGGATCATCACGCGCGAGTGGGGCAGGGCGAAGCGCTTGCCCTTGGCGCCGGCGGCCAGCAGCAGGGCGCCCATGCTCGAGGCCTGGCCGATGCAGATGGTGGAGACGTCCGGTTTGATGTACTGCATGGTATCATAAATGGCCAGCCCCGAGCTGACGATGCCGCCCGGGCTGTTGATGTAGAGATAGACATCCTTGGCCGGATCCTCGGCGGCCAGGAAGAGCAGCTGCGCAATGGCCAGGCTGGCCACATTGTCATCGATGGCCGAACCGAGGAAGACTATGCGCTCCTTGAGCAGGCGCGAAAAAATATCGTAGGCTCGCTCGCCGCGTCCGGTCTGTTCAACGACTATCGGTACTAGTCCCATAGGGTCTCCTTCATGCTTGGGCGGATGGATGTTCGTGATCGTGGTGCTGGTAGAGCGAGCGCCGGACCTCTGTCACTTTGGCTTTTTGGCTGAGGAAGGCGTAGACCTTGTCATCCTCGAGGGCGTCGCGAAAGCGTTCTCGCTCCTCCTTTTTGCTGCGGATCTGCTCGGCGCGCTGGGCGCCCTCCTCGCCTGCAGCGGCCATGGCGGAGAGGGCCGATTCCAGCTCCTCATCGCTGACGGCCAGCCCCTGCTGGCTGATGAGGCGGTCGCGGATGAGATACCACTTGACGCCGTGCACCGCGGAGGGGCGGTAGTGTTCAGCCAGGTGGGCCTCGTCGACGGATTCCTTGCTCTTGCGCTTGACGTCGGCGATGAGCATGGCCAGATAGTTATCGACCATCGAGGGCGGAGCTTCGATGGGGGTCTGCTTGATCAGCTCATCGGCAAGGGCGTCGCGGAAGCGCTCGTGGGTCTGGTGCTCCGCCTGGGCCTGCAGCCGGGCGCGGATGTCGGCCTTGAGCTCCTCGAGGCTGCTGAAGGCCCCGAGATCCTTGGCGAATTCGTCGTCCAGCTCAGGGAGGCGCCGTTCCTTGACCTCCCGGACCGCGACCAGGTAGTGCTTCTCGGCGGGGGCCTCCTGGCTGCCGGTCTCGGCCTGGGGCTGCAGGGTCATGCGGCGCTCCTCGCCGGCCTTGACCCCGGCGAGTTGGGAGGTGATCTCGGGGCGGTCGTCGTGCAGCCAGATGACCTCATTCTCATACTTGTGGCCCACCATCGGGACGCCGGTGCGGTCCACCTCCTGCAAATCGGCCATGATGAAATGGCCGGGCTGGGCCTCCCCTTCGACGGTGTAGATCATGGCCTGGCGGGACTGGAGATCAGCGAGGGTGTGTTCAAGATCCTCATCGCTGGCCTCAAAAAGGGTGCGTTCGACCTGCATCCCGGCGTAGCCGTCGACCTGGAAATCGGGACGGATGTCGAAATGGAGGGCGAAGCTCAGCCCCTTCTCCTCGTCCCAGGCGAGATCCTGTACATAGGGGGTATTGAGATAATCGAAAGTGTTCTCCTTGAAGAGGCGGTCGAGGGCCTGGCGGACATAGCCGTTGAAAATTTCCGACTCGATGCTCTTGCCGAACATCTTTTTGACCAGCCCCGGGGGAACCTTGCCCTTGCGGAAGCCTTCGAGGCGGACCGACTTCATGGCCTCGGCATATTTTTGTTCAAGCTGCGGTTTGACATCGGCAGCCGGGACGGCAAACTGGACGACCCGGTGCCAATTGGATTGTTCGGTGATCTGGTACTCCACCCTTGTTCTCCCTTGGTTTGCAGGTTTCGCCGCTCCGGGCGGCGCTTCGGAATATAAAAAACGCCGTCTACAGGCTGGATGCCGGGGTCCCGGAATCCAGGTGCATCGGCTGTCAATGCGTAGCGGCGTGCGAGAGGGGGGACTCGAACCCCCAAGTCTTTGGGACACTAGATCCTAAGTCTAGCGCGTCTGCCAGTTTCGCCACTCTCGCGGATCGAGACGGATAAATATAGAGATTTGGCCCCTCAAAGTCAATTGCTTTTTCCCGCACAAAAAGGCCCGGCGGGAAGAGACCGCCGGGCGCAAAAAGGAAAACAAAGGGGCCGCAGAGCGCTCAGGGCCTGATCACGCGCACATTGCGCGGAGCGGAGGGGGGCTCGCTGTCGACATCGCTGCTCTGGCCAAGAAAGCGGAAGCGCATGGCATCGGCCAGGACCACCCCGTCCGCACCGGCATTGGTGAGGCGGACCGAGCTGCCCCTGCCGGCGGGCAGATGAACCACGGTGATCCGGTTCCAGCGTCCGGCCTTTACGCGCTGATCGATATGGCCCCTGAACCGGGAGGCCCCGTTGACCTCGACCGTGACGGCGGCGTTGCTCGCCTCGCGGCCGCTGTTGGCCACGTCGCCGGCCCAGCTGTGCCATTCGCTGATCTCGTAATAGCCGGTCACATTGATAGTCGGGGTGAAAAGGGCCGTGGCCGTCTGGGCGGGATTGTAAGCCGCCGCATAGCCAATGCCGTCCTCGCTGTCGTCGCTCCACTGCGAATAGCAGGGATTGCGGTTTTCGTCGAAGACCTGGGTGGAGGGATCCTTGATCTCGGTCCAGGCCCCGCTCAACTCCAGTTTTTCGTTGCCGGGTGAGGTGTCGTTGTTGAAGCAGTTGCCGATCATGATGTCCGAGACGATGGTGTCGGGTTGGGTGAAGAGGAGGATGCCGTCCCCCTTGATGTATTTGGGGGGCGACTCGAGGGTGCCCTCGAGCCGGATGCTCTGGAAGCGTTCGCCATTGTTGGTCACTGGATCCTGGCCGCCGAGAAAGCGGTAATAGGGTCCGGCATAGCCACTGGCAGCGCGCAGTTCCCCATCGGTGACGGTGATGATGCTGCCGGTGGGATTGCTGATCGCGACCCCCTTGTCGAAAAATCGCGCCCACGCCCCGCTGGCGAGCTTTTGCGGGGGCGAGGTCGGCAGGCCGAGGTCGCTGTCGAATTCATCATAATAGAGGGAGATGTAATAATAGTCACCGAAGGTGCGCCCGTAAAAGGCCCCTGCCATGAGGGCGGTGGTCAGGCCGTAGCGCATATAGGCGAATTTATTCTTGGCATAGGCGCGGCGTTTCTCCGGATCGTAATCCTCGATCATCGTGTAGACCGGATTGTGAGCGTTCTCCCAGACGCGGTTGACCCGCACCATCTCCTCCCAGCTCTCGGCGAAGCGCATGAAACCCTCCCACATCATGCCGTCGCAGACCTCGAGGCTGTAATCCTCGAGGGCGCTGCCGGTGTTGAGAGCGATGAGGGGGTACTGGCCGGGATTGACCTCTTGCAGCTTCTGACGCTCGTAGGTGAGCATCTTTTTAACGCCGTCGGCCCACTGGGCGTTGACCCATTTCAGGCCGTGCTCCTCGAAATCATCGACGCGGTTATAGTCGAGATCGATGCCGCCGGCGATGTCATCCGGGTAGAAAAAAGTGCGATAGGCGTCATAAAAGACCCCGTCGAAGTAGCTGAAATCCTGCTTGGCCGGATCGAAGCGCTTGTCGACGAAATACTGCCAGACCGGCTTGCCCTCCACCAGATGTGCGAAGGGGGTGACATTCTGGAGCATGCCGAAGCCGACAAAACGGATGGGAGTCTTGATGCTGTCGCCGACAGGATGGATGCGGGTGAGATAAAAGTCGCCGCTGGTGCTGACCCCCGTAAAGCTGGTGGGGGTGAGATCGGTGTAGGTGAACCACTCATCCCCGCCGATCATGGCATAGCGATATTTTTCGGAAGCCGGCGGAAAACCGGCAGTGCTGGTCACGAAAATCTCCCTATCGCCGGGCCTGGCCGCGCGGGTGAGTTCGGCCACATTCGGCCGGTAGATGAAGCACTCCGGCGGAAAACTTCCCGGCCAGACCCCCTGACGGCTGGTGCCGAGAATGATCGTACCGGGGTTGAGGGCATGAATGCTCTCGTTGAGGGCGTAGGCGCTGGGACCGGCACCGCCATGAGCGACCAGATCGAAGCGGGAGAAAAAATGCTGAATGGCGCCGCCGGAGATGCCGGCGGGCCGCTGAAACATGATGCGCGGGAAGGGGCCCGGATCGGCCTGCGCGCTGAGGCCGGAAACCAGCAGCCAGGAGAAACCCACACAGCCCCAAAATCCCCGTTTTGCCCTTGCCAGAAACACCATCATACCTCCGGATTCATTTCGCGATTCAACAGGACTAAAGCCCGGGCCGGCTGGCCATTCTGCAACCCCAACACCTAAGAAATGGCGGAAATTGGGCCACAGCGGCGGTTGTCCGTCCCCTCCGCTCCCCAGCCCCGCCATCCCTCGGGAGCCGACGCTGCGGCGCGGCCGGTTTTGCCGGGAGCATCCTGCCTTTTATTTACAATATCTTACACTGCCTACAGCCGTACCGGCGCCGGCCGGCTCGAGCCGGTCATAGCTTCACAGCCTTCCCTCCTGCACAGGCGCCAGTAGGCCTGAATATCGCTGCAAATATCCCGCCACGCTTTACTTTTTTCCCCCCATGCCGTCCAATGCTAATAATAGCGCAGGAACAGGACCCGGGTCGCGAGAGAAAGGACAACAAGGTAGAGCACAAAGAGGGCAGGACCGGCCAGTTCCCGCCAGCGCCGCCCGAGCCCCTGCAGCCGATTCTGCCAGAGCAGCCAGAACATCGGGGCGACGGAGATCAGGTAGCGGCCCTGAAAACCATGGCAGTAGGGGCCGGCCACCGGAGAGGCGGTCAGATAGAGGGCGAGGAAAGCCTGCACCAGCAGGCCCAGAAAAACCAGGGCGAGCACCGCCTTCTGCCTGGCCGCCAGGAGCAGTCCCTTGTTGAAACAGGCGGTGACGGCCAGGGTCGCCAGCACCGGCAGCAGCACATGGAGGGGAAGCACGACATCGAGCGAACCGAGCTGGCCGAGATGGGAGCGCAGATAGAAGAATTTGTAACTCCACAGGCTGCGCAGGAGGGCCCGGATGAAGAGCAAGGGATTGTCGAGAAGCGCAGCGACCTGGGCCTCATAGCCGGCGAAGGGGGCATTCCAGTTGAGATCGCTGCCGGCCAGGTTGTACCAAACCAGGCCGGCGGCATAGCCGGCGGCGAGGAGCAGCCCCCCGGTGGCCAGGTAGGCGCGTTGTGAGCGCGCCTTGGCCCGGGGAAGTAGAAAAAAGAGCAGGGCGAAGAGGGCGAACCCCGGCTTGGCGAGGGCAAAAGCGGCGACCAGGAGGGCGAACAGCGCCAGCTGGCCGCGGGTGAGCAGGCCCGGCTTGCGGGAGAGGTCGAGCAGCCAGGCAAGGGTGAAAAAGGCGAGGCCATTGGTGACCGCATCCTGGTTGAATGAGGCCCCGATGAAAAGGCTCATCGGCATCAGGGCCACCGCCATAAAGATCCACCGCCCTGTCGGTGTGATTTTAATGGCGGCACGGACCAGCAGCAGCCAGAGCAGCAGTGTGAACCAGCGACCGAGATACATCATGACCAGGGGCGAGCAGCCTATGAGCCGGCCGGTCCAGATCGCCGCCACATGCGGGAGATAGGCGGCAGGCGGATAAAAGGCCCCCGAGGGAAAGGCGAAAAACCTGGTCTTGCCGGGTTCGAGGGGCCGCTGCAGATAGTGCAGGATCCGGCCGGGGTCCTGGCGTTGGTCCCGTGAGTGGTAGCGCAGCCCGGGATTGACGCGGGTGATGGTCTCGATGACGCTGAGGGGGAGGCAGCCCCCCTGGGTCCCCCCGGCCGTCAACGGCAGCAGATCCCCATCCGCGAGCTGATAGGCGCGGCAGAAATGGATATCTTCGTCGGGCGCCTGAAAGGGCGGCGTGACCACCGACCAGATCATCCCGAAAACTGTTCCGAGGAGGAGAAAAATCCGCACGGTGGTTAGAGAAGTAATATATGGGCGGCAAGGAATCATCAAGTCGGCCTTCTGCCTGCATGGCTTCATGTGGAGGAATATGGGAGTTCCTGCTGCATCGGCGCAGGGAGAGGCGGGCCCGCTGCCGGCGGCAGGGGCCCGCACGAAGGTTGGGATGGAGTGACCTTATTCTTTCCGCACCTGGTAGATTTTGACCTCGGGTCCGGGGTTCTGCGGCGTGGGTTTGAGATTGTAGATCAGATCGGCATAGCCGGGGATTTCAGCATAAGCCTTGCGCTCACCGAGGACGCCGTTGTCCTTGACCGGACGTTTCCAGAGCTTGTCGGTGACGATGATGTAATCGATGTGGTGGCGGCGGACATAGTCTGCGGTCACAGAATCGTTGAAGGTAAAATTGACCAGATGGACCTCGTAGCCGGCCAGCTCGACCTCGGGTGTGTACTGCTCGCGCAGGACCAGCGACTGCTTGGGCAGGTGTGTGACCGCCCAGTCATAGGCGATCTTTTTGGTATTGGTCTTGAGCAGATAGGCGTTGAAATCCCAGCTTTCGCGCAGCATCTGCGCCCCCGGTATGAGCAGCAGGAGAAGGATCGTCATCAGAAGGGCAGCGTTGGTGGCCCGTGAGGATTTTCCCTTGCCTTCGGCTGCGGAATCTGAACCGGCGGGGTGCTGCTGCCCGGTCCCGGAGCGGGCCCCGCGCTGCCGGATAAAGTCGATCAGACTGACGATCCCCCATGCCGCCCAGATCGCGATCACCGGCAGCATCGGCACCATATAGCGGTCGAACATCAGCTTCCAGGAGCCAATATAGAGATAGTAAACCAGGGCGAAGGTGATGAGAATCCAGTAGCGGATCTGGCGCGCGCGGAGCTGCCGCACCAGTCCGGCCACTGCTGCGAGTAGAAGCAGGGGCCCGAAATCCCCGTAGAGGTAGGTGGCATTGGTGATCCAGCCCGGGGCCTTGTCCGCAAACATGCCGCTCCAGCTCGACTGGCTGATCACCATCTGGAAGAGAAAATCGTGTGCAAAGGCTTTGAAATCGAGGATCGCGTAGGGGGTGGTGGCGAAAAACGTCAGGACCGCCACCACAACCAGCAGCAGGAGCTTGCGCAGCTGCGGGATCCAGAGTTTGGCGGTATAGGCCAGCACGAGGATGCCAGTAAAGATCACCAGGCCCATCTTGGGGGCCATGGCGGCGGCCCTGGCCGCGATCTCATCGTAGTATTTCAGCCACAGCTCCACCGGGATGCGTTCCATGAGCCGGGGGGCCCAGTGGCTGAAGCGGGCGAAGACGAGATAGACGGCCGCAGCGGCTGCAGCAGCGCCGAGGAGGGCGAGGAGCATCTTGCGCGGGTTGCGCCATTCATGCGCCAGAATACTACGGTAGCGGAGATGGCCCTCCCGGGCCACACCATGCAGATGGGCGACGAGGATCGCCAGAAAGATGACCGCCCCGGGGATCTTGATCGAGACCGTCAGGCCGAAGGCGATGCCGGCCAGAATATAGTCGGCCAGCGCGCGGGTATCACTGAGGCGCAGGGTGGCCCACAGGGTCAGCATGATAAAAAAGGTCAGCGGGACGTCCGTGGTGGCGAAATGGCTGTTGATGACGTGCAGGGGACTGAGGCAGAGCAGAAAGGCCGCAATCAGTCCGGTGCGGTAATCGTGCAGCCGCTCGCCCAGCCGGTAGATCACCCAGAGCGAACCGACCCCGAAAAGGACCACCGTGACCCGGCACAGGGTGTAGAGGGTGGAGAGGTCGTCCCGGCCCGAGGCGAAGAGGAAATAGAGCCGCTCGAAAGCATACATGATGTACATGAGCAGCGAGGGATAGAGAAAATTGTGGGGATTGAAATCCCCGCCGAAGAACTGCCGGGTCGCCAGCACCAGCACCCATTCGTCGTTGTGATAGGCCATGGGCAGGCCGAAACGGATGCCGATCAGCCGCAGGACCGCACCCATCGCGAGGATGATGCCCAGCACCAGTCCGATCAGCCAGTGATTGTTTTTCGTCGTCTTCATCTTTTTCCGCTTGAAGAGGGGTTAAAGGGGGTGGCGCCCGGAGAGCACCTTTTTCAATTCCGCTGTGAAGAGGGGGGTGAAGGCCCGCCCGCCCAGTTCGTTCATGTGTATCAGATCCGAATAGAGGGTTTGATCGTAAAAACGGGGGTGCTCGGCGCTGACGATCTTGATAAAGGGCGCCCCCGTCTCCTGCGCCAGCCGCGCATAGAAGGAGAGGATCTCCTCGATCTTGGGCGAAAGCGGGGTGGCGGTCGGTGAGAAGCTCAGGACCACCTGGATCTCCCGCTCCTGGGCCGAACGGATGAATTTTTTCAGCACTTTTATGCGTTCGGGATCGTAGACCACCGCGGGATTCTCGTCCAGATCATCCGGAAAGGGGTGCAGGGGGCGGAATTTGCTCTTGCCGACGTAGACAAAACCGTTGTCCATGGCGCCGGGCTGATTGAAATAGTTGGCGGCCAGGCTGAGCAGGCGCGAATTATAGCGGTAGAGCCGGGAGCGCAGCTTGAGCTTTTCGTTGAACTTGCCGCTGGTGAGCAGCCCGGCCACAACAGGATGGCTCGCGTAGGGGGCGAGGGAACTCATGCGCCCGAGCTCTTCCTCTGCGCTCTCCGCTTTGGTGACATAGTTGGGCAGGAGGTCGAGCACGATCACCTGCGGGGTGTAGCGTTCGAGAACAAGCTGCTCCAGGGCGTAGGCGTAGTAGAGATACTGGCCGTTCGCCCCGGCATTGAAAACCGAAAGGCCGAGGCTGTCCTGCATGATCGCGGGGATATAGTGGCGGAAAGTGCGCGACGAACCGAAGCAGACCACGTCATAGGGACGGCTGAGCAGCCAGTTCTCCTTGGACCAGTTTTCCCCATAGAGGGTTTTGCGGAAAAAGTGGTCGATCACCCTGCCCAGGCCGTAGTCGACTGCGGCCAGCAGGAGCAGAAAGAGAAGCAGCCTGGCGAGGAAGCGGCTGATCCTAGAACTGGGCGTAGATGAACTGGCTGCCATTAAAGATACCCATGAGTAAGATGATGACCAGCACGCTGACATAGAGAGCCCAGCGCAGGGGCAGGGGGCGCGCGTCGAGCCAGGCCGTCAGGGAGCGACGCTCCTGGAACAGCTCCACAGCCAGCAGCATGGTGATGGCGGCCAGGCTGTAGACGAACTGGTCCGGAGCCGGAATGAAGAGGCGGCTGTAGTCGACTGAAAAGATTTTGGCGACCATCCTGTTGGCGGTGGCAAGGTCGGCGGCGCGGAAGTAGATCCAGGCGAAATTGACGAGCATAAAGGTGACCAGGAGCGCGAAAGCCCGGCGCACTCCGCCGGGGATGTGCAGCCGTGTGGCGGTCCGGTCGCGCCAGGGCTGGCTGAATTTGGAGCTGACTGCGTAGAGGCCGTGCAGTCCGCCCCAGATCAGGAAGGTCCAGCTGGCCCCGTGCCACATGCCGCTGACGAAAAAGACGATGAAGAGGTTGAGATAGGCGCGCGGCACGCTCACGCGGTTGCCGCCCAGAGGAATGTAGAGATAATCGCGAAACCAGCTCGAGAGCGAGATATGCCAGCGCCGCCAGAATTCAGTGATCGAGCGGGAAAAGTAGGGGCGGTTGAAATTCTTCTTGAGATCGAAGCCGAGGATCCGCGCCACCCCGATGGCGATATCGGTATAACCCGAAAAATCGCAGTAGATCTGAAAGGTGAAAAAAAGCGAGGCCATCAGGCTGGTCGCCCCGCTGTGGACATCGGGATTGCCAAAAACCGCATTGACATAGATGGCCAGCCGGTCGGCGACGACGAGCTTTTTGAAAAAACCCCAGAGCATCAGCCGCAGGCCGGAGGCGGCGCGGGCCCCGTCGAATTCACGCGCTGCGTGGAACTGCGGTAAAAGATGGGGGGCGCGCTCGATCGGCCCGGAGACGATGTTCGGAAAAAACGAGACATAAGCGGCGTAGAGCCCGGCATGCCGCTCGGCGGGCAGCTTGCGGCGGTAAACGTCGATCACATAGCTCGAGGCGGAAAAGGTGTAAAAAGAGATCCCGACCGGCAGGGCCCATTTGAGCAGCGGCATCTGCAGGGAGCCGCCCACGGCGGCGCTCACATCCATAATCGTGCGCGAAAAAAGGTTGAAGTACTTGAAGGTGAGGAGGATGCCGATATTGATCACCAGACTGAAGATCAGCCAGGCGCGCCGCTTGCCCTGCTCCTCATGCCTCTCCATGCGCAGCGCGCTCCACCAGGAGACGCCGATGGCGAGCAGGAGCAGAAGAAGATACTCCGCCTTGAAGAAAAAATAGTAGCAGAAATTGCACAGCAGCAGAAAAAGCCAGCGCTGGCGCTGGGGCAAGACAAAAAACAGCGCGGCCACCAGGATAAAAAAGTAACCGAAACTCATGGTATTGAATAGCATGCCGGGCCTCGGATTAGGGCTTATTCGGACTCTCTATCCCGCACCACCGGCGGGCTCTGCTGCACGGCATGGCGCAGCAGCGCCAGCTCCTGGGCGAGTTTCTTGATCTGCTGCTCGGATTTGCTCGCCTTGACGGAAAAATAGAGACTGACCAGGGTGAAAAGCCCGAAGATGATCGGAATCATCAGGGCCGGTGCGTAGGCGATCCCCGCCAGCTGGGCCAGCCGCTCCAGTAAAGCGCGATTGGAGGAGAAGAGGATCAACAGGATCGGTATCACCATCCAGACCAGGGCGAAGCGTTCGCTCAGCTTGCGCTGGCGCACCAGTTGGACGATGAAGATGAGAAAAATGAGGCCTGCAGCAATCGAGAGATAGAGAATCCGGTTGCCATAGAGGTAGCCGTGAGCAGTGTCGGGCATCCTAGCGCCTCCTCCTGATTTTGACGATGATGATCGCAAAGATGACCTTGATCATGTAGAGGAGGGTATCGAGGCCGGTGATCGAAGAGGCCCCGTGCTCCCTCTCCTTCATGAGGATGGGAACCTCGCCCAGCCTGAATCCGTTCCTGAGCAGGTCGATGGCGATGATGGGTTCCGGGTACTCCTGGGGATAGTGGCGGCGCAGATATTCCAGGGCGTGGCGGTTGTAGGCGCGAAATCCGGAGGTCGGGTCGGTCACCCTCTGGCCGGTGGCGAGCCGGATCAGGGCCCCCAGGAGTCCGCCGCCGAGGCGGCGCGCCCACGAGGAGACGATCTGGCTCCCCGCTGCGTAGCGCGAGCCGATGACCGCATCCAGCCCCTCCTCCCGCATGGCCTGCAACAGTTGTGGAATCTGCGCCGGGGGATGCTGGCCGTCGCCGTCCACCTGCATGACGATGTCGTGCCCCTTCTCCCAGGCGTAGAGAAAGCCGGTCTGCACCGCGCCGCCGATGCCGAGATTGACCGGCAGGGAGACATGATTGATCCCCTCCGCGGCGAGGATGGCCGCCGTGCGGTCGGTGGAGCAGTCGTCGACAACCAGCACCTCGACCCCGGGCGCGGAGGCGAGGGCCTCGCGCGCGACCGCGGCGACGCTCTTCTCCTCGTTATAGGCCGGGATGACGATCAGGATGCGCGGTGCGCGCATTATTTCAAGGGTTGCGGACATGGCCCCGCCTCAACGCCCGAAAATGCGATAGCGGCCCAGATGCATCTTTTGCAGACGGAAAGACAGGGCGGTGCGCAGGACGCCAAAACCGTATTTGACGCTGCGCCGGAAATTGATCGAGGAGGCCTCGGGGAAATATTTGGTCGGACAGGAGACCTCGCCGACGCTGTAGCCGAAATAGACCGCCTGGGCGATCATCTCGTTGTCGAAGACAAAATCGTTGGAACAACTGTGCAGGGGCAGATCGGAGAGCAGATCGCGTGAAAAGGCCCGGTAGCCGGTGTGGTACTCCGAGATCTTTTGCCCGAGCAAAATGTTCTCGAAAAGAGTCAGGAAGCGGTTGCTGATGTATTTGTAGAGGGGCATGCCGCCCTTGAGGGCCCCTCCGGAGATGATGCGCGAGGCCAGCACCATCTGGTACTGGCCGATCGCGACCAGGGAGGCCATGGCGGTCACCAGCTTGGGGGTGTACTGGTAATCGGGGTGGAGCATGACGACGACGTCGGCGCCGCGCGCTAGGGCCTCGCGGTAGCAGGTCTTCTGGTTGCCGCCGTAGCCAAGGTTTTCGGGATGGACCACGGTATGGATGCCCAGCCGGTTGGCGACCTTGACGGTCTCATCCGTGCTGGCATCGTCGACAATGATGACGTCGTCGACGATATCAAAGGCAATTTCCGCATAGGTTTTTTCCAGGGTCGCCGCGGCGTTGTAGGCGGGCAGCACGACGACCACTTTTTTGCCGTGAATCATGGTACTTTTCTTCTCCTGTGTATGGCCGGACGGATCAGGCGAGGAAACGATCGAAGAGAGCCTCGAACTCCATCACCTGTTTGCCCAGCGAAAAATGGTCTTCCACGCGCTTGCGGCCGCTGCTCCCCATCCGCAGCCGCAGCCCTGCATCTCCGGCCAGTTCCAGCATGGCGCCGGCGAGCGCCCCGGCATCCTCCCTGGGGACCAGCCGCCCGGTCTCGCCCTCCACCACCAGCTCGACACTCCCCTCCACCGAGGTGGCGATCACCGGCAGTCCACTGGCCATGGCCTCGAGCAGGACATTCGGGAATCCCTCCCAGAGGGAGGGTAGAACAAAAATGTCAAAACTCCCGAGCAGCTCCTGGACGTCGCTGCGGCTGCCGAGGAACTCGATGGCGTGGGCGATGCCCAGCTCACGCGCCCTGGCCTCCAGCCCGGCCCGCTTCTCCCCGTCGCCGGCGAAGCGCCAGCGCGCCCCGGGATAGCGGGCCAGCACCTGCGGGATCGCCTCCAGCAGCCAGATGTGCCCCTTCTGATGGACCAGCCGCGCCACGGTCCCGAAGACCGGCCCCTCCCCCCCCTCCTCACGGCGGCGCGGCTGGTATTTTTCCAGATCGACGCCGTAGTAGATGGTGCTGATCCGCTCGGGCTTCATACCGCGCAAGCCGCGGATCATCGGATGGATCGAATTCGAGACCGCGGCAACGTGGGCAAAACGCCCGGCCAGGAGGCGGTAGGCCAGCACCTGATACCACTCGAGCTGTCCGGTGATCACCTCCCAGGAGAGGAGCGCCTTGGGCCGGTAGAAAAAGGTCGCCAGGGCCGAGATGATGTCGGCGTAAAAGAGGGTGCTCATCACCAGCTCCGCCCCGCAGGCGCGCATCAGTCTGGCCAGCCGCAGGGGCAGCCGGGGATCGAAGCCGAAGGCCTTGGGCAGCACATGGACGGGGCAGCCGAGGGCGCGGAATTTTTCCTCGAGGGCTCCCCCCTGCCCGACGCTGGCGATGGTGAGAGCGTACTTGTCCCGGTCGATCAGGGCGGCCAGCTCGAGCAGCTTGAGCTCGCCGCCGCCGACCCCGAAACCGTTAACCACCAGAAGCAGGGAGTGTTTGCTCTCAGTCACCTCTTCAATCCTCTTTTATCTAAGCATACCAAAAAAGTGCCGGAGTGCGGAGCGGAATCCTCCGCCGGCGACGCGCCGTTCCGCGGCGGCCGGCCGCACGGGGTTCAACGCGAGAGGAAGCGCTGGTAGATCTCTTCCATGCGCTGCAGATGGGCCTCCGGCGCAAAGAGGCGCTCGGCCTTGGCCCGCCCCGCCCTGCCCATCTCCGGCCACTGCGGTGCGCATTCGAGCATGCGCCTGAGGGCCTGCACCAGGCTCTCCTCATCCCCGGCGGTGAAGAGAAAGCCGTCGCGTCCTTCGTCGATCAGCTCCGGGATCCCGCCGATGGCCGCGCCGACCACCGGCTTGCCATGCGCCAGGGCCTCGTATATGGCGAGAGGCGAATTGTCATAGACCACCGAGGGCACGGCGACGAACATCGCGCGGCGCACAATCTCCCGCAGCTCCCCTCCGCTCTTGTAGCCGAGAAACTCGACATTGGTCATCCCCTGCTCGCGGACGAACTTTTGCAAAGGCTCGTCCAGCCGGCCGGTGCCGATCACCTTGAGATGCGCTCCGGGCACTCTCTTCATGGCGTGGACCAGCTCGGCCACTCCCTTCTCGTGCGATAGCCGCCCCACATAGACGAAATAGCCGTCGTTCTCGTAGCAGGGCTCATACTCTGCCATAGGGATGGTATAGGGCAGCCACTCGACCATCTGCTCCGGATAGCCGTACTGAATCATTTTGCCCTGTAAAAAGCGGCTCGGCGAGAGATAGAGGTCGACCTGGCGGCGATAGGTCCCGAGCAGACGGTGCAGATAGGATTCGGCGGTGACCAGTCCCGAGGCAGGCAGGGAATTGCGAAAGCAGCGCCCGGCCGTGGCGTGCCAGAAGTACCTGCCGGCGCAGCGTTCGCAGACCCGGCCGGCGCGGTCGAGGAAAAGATAGTCCGGGCAGAGGATCTTGTACTCGTGCAGGGTAAAGATCACCGGCAGCCGCTTTTTCTTCAGGGAGAAGAGCACCGACGGCGAAAGGTGGTGATAGACCCCGTGGACGTGGGCGATATCCGGCTTGACCTCATCGATCAGGGCCTCGATCCTGCTCCGGGCCTGCCGGTTGTAGACCACGCGCGCGGCCGACTTGAGGCCGTTGACGAGACCGAGCCGGGCCAGCTCCTTGTCCGGTTCGAAATAATCGACAAAGTGGCTGCTGTAGGGAGTGGCCAGATTGCGTGGATGGTGCATGGCGAAGGGGATGACCTCGTGCCCCCTGTGCTCGAGCAGTCCGGAGAGGTTGAAATAATAGCGCTCCGCGCCCCCCTCGATGTAATAGAACTTGTGGACCATCAGGATCTTCATCGCGCACTCCCCCCTTCCTGAGCGCGCAGGCGGTGCTCAGTGATCACCTGCTGGCAGATCTTTTCGTAGGCCAGGGCCTTGTGTTTCCAGGTGTGCTGCTGGATGATGGTCTCACGGGCATTAATGCCCATCTGGCGGGCGATTTCGGGATCCTCGAGCAGGCCCGAAATGGCCGAGATGAAGGCGTCGAAATCCCCGGGAGGGCAGAGCACCCCGTCCCAGCCGTCGCGGATGATGCGCGCCAGCTGGCCGATGCGGGTGGTCACCACCGCCTTGCCGGCGGCCATGTACTCAAAGACCTTGACCGGACTGTAATAGAAAAAGGGGAGATTGGGATAGGGCGCCAGAACCACATCCATGAGCTGGAGATAGTGCGGGATCTCGACGTGCGCCACATAGCCGGTCTGGATGACATGGCGGGTGAGGTCGTGTTTTTCCAGATAGCGGCGGATCAGCTTCTCCTGCCCCCCGCCGGAGCCCACCAGCAGGAAGCGGGTTGCGGGATACCTGGCCACCACCGCCTTGACGATGCGCAGGAGATTGTCGATGCCGTGCCAGGCGCTCATCGAGCCGATGAAGCCGAGCACCGGTCCGCCGGTCAGCCCGAAGCGATGGGCGAGGCCGCGGTCGGGCTCCCGCGGCGAGAATTTGTCGATATCCGCGCCGTTGCAGACCACAGCGGTGCGGGCGGGATCGAGGTCGTGGGCATCGGTGAAATAGCGCTGCAGTTCGCGCGACTGCATCACCGCGAAATCACAGCTGCGCAGGAGATGGCGCTCGATCCGGCGCGGTATGGCCGCTATGCGCCAGTACTGCTTCTGAAAATGGACCGCTTCATACAGGGGAGGGCTGTCCGCCTCGATGATGAGCGGGAGGCCGAATCTGCGCGCGGTCTTGATCGCCGAAAAGAGATAGAGGTCGAGGCGGGCGATGATGATGTCGGGTCTGAAGGCGGCCACTTTTTCCGCCTCGATGCGGGCAAATTTACGGTTCTCCAGCAGTAAACGCAGGTCGTGCACCAGAAAGGCGAAATGGCGCTTGAAGAAATCCCGCGCCGAACGCTTGAGGGTGCCCGCCGGCGGCCCGCCGGGCTGGTCCTTGAACCAGACCATTTCCACCTCGTGGCCCAGCTTGCGCATGGCGGCGAAGAGCTCCATGGGCTTGATCGCCGAGCCCAGGGAGGCCCCGTAGATATCGTAGAGATAGTTGAAATAGAGTATTTTCATGGTCATTTTGCTCTCTTGAACTGCCAGATTTCCTGCCAGGTGATCGTCTTAAGGGCGAAGAGGATGGCAAAGTAAAGGGCTGCGCCAATCCCCGCCAGCGGGAGGGGCGGCAGGCTGCGCAGGAGAAGGAGGCCGAGGCTCATCACTGCGGCGGCGATGACGCCGTCGCGGATGAAGACGAGCCCGGTCAACCGCACGATCCGCCTGAAGGCGAGGATCAGGGTCGCCGTCAGCACCGCCGATTCGGTCACCAGCGAAGCGATGCTCGACCCGACATGGGCGTAGCGCGGGATGAGCAGCCAGTTCAGGCTGGCGCTGACAACCAGTCCGCCGATCTGGATGATCACCAGCCGGCCCTGATGGTTGGTCGCCCCGAAGGCCCCGGCGGTGAAGATGTTGAGAAAGAGCACCGCCGCCGTACAGCCGAGAATCTGCAGGGCCGGAATTGAGGGGGCATAGGCGGCGCCGTAAAAACCGAGCACGACCGGACGGGCGAGGAGCAGCACCCCGGGGACGATGGGGATCGCCAGCAGCAGCAGCCATTTAAAACCCCGGGTGAAGACCTGATTGAGATGGTCGGCGAAGGGGGTGGCGGCGCGCGCCATCGCCGGGAAGGTGGCGATCATCAGCACCGTCGGCACGACATTGCTCAGATCGATGAGTTTGTGGGCGGCTGCGTAATATCCCCAATAATCCGGCCCCTTCATCAGGGAGAGCATCACCATATCGATGCGCGAATAGATGGTGGTGAGAAAGACCGAGATGCCAAAGACCACTGCACCGCGCAGCATGGGCAGGAATTCCCTGAAGCTGAAGGCCATGGCCGGGCGGACGAATCTGCGAAACAGGGGGCGGAGGGAATAAAGCGTACTCGCGGCGGCCGAGGCGACAAAGACCCAGGCCAACCCCTTCAGCCCCCCTCCCGTCAGCAGGACGGCGATGCCCAGGGCCGTGGTCAGCACCTTCTCTATGCTCTGCGCCAGCGACTCCCACTCCATCTCCTCGAAGGCCCGGAAGAGGGCGACCGCCAGATCCCGGAAGGAGGTGAGCAAAGCGTAAAGGGAAAAGATCCACACCGCCTCCACGGTCTCGCGGTCGTAGGAACCGAGCTCGAGATAGAGGGCCACAAAGAGCAGACTGAGGGGGATCAGCACCACCTTGAGGCCGACGGCGTAGGCGAAATAGCGCTGGGCGCGCTCCTTGTGCTTGGCGATCTCCCGCGTCACCCACATGTTGAGGCCGAGGTCATCCGCCAGCATCGTAAAGAACATGATGGTGGTGGCGAGATTGTAACGGCCGAACGAGGCGGGCCCGAGGATGCGTGAAGCAACAGGCAGGAGCAGCATCGCCATGGCGATGCGCAGCCCCTGCCCGATGGAGACAAAGAGCGTATTGAGACGAATGCTCGACACTGTGTCCTACTCGCGCGACCGGGCTTTTTCGGGCGTTGGCGAGGGCACGAGAAAGTTGGAGATGGCCAGATACTCGAGATGGCCCTGGGTGAAGGCGCGGATGGCATCCCCCGGGCTGCAGACGATCGGCTCCTCGTGCATATTAAAGCTGGTATTGATGACCGAGCTCAGACCGGTGAGCTTTTTGTACTCCTTGACGATGTTGTAATAGACCGGATTGGCTTTTTCCTCGATCAGCTGCGGCCGCGCGGTGCTGTCGACGTGCACAACCGCCGGGCAGCCCTTCTGCATCGACTCGGAGCAGTTGAAGGTGATCGTCATGAAACGCGCCGGATACTCGTTGTGGGCGATGTGGTGATAATTCTCCTCCATATCCTCGAACAGGGTGACCGGGGCGAAGGGCATGAACTCGGTGCGGTGCAGCTTGTGGTTGAGCCAGTCGTTGACGCTCTTGTCGGTGGACTGGTAGAGGATGGTGCGATTGCCGAGGGCGCGGGGGCCGTACTCCATGCGGCCGTCGAAGCGGGCGACGACATGCCCCTTGTTTAGCAGGTCGGCGATGACCGGGGCGATATGGTCATGCCAGGTGTACTGCAAGCCCGCCTTTTTCAGCTCGGCCTCGATCTCGGCGTCAGTGTAGGAGGGCCCGAGATAGACATCATCCAGCCGCGGCATGTTCTTGATCTCCGGCCAGCCCATGCTCTTGTAAAAAGTGTGCAGGGCCGCACCGGCGGGTATGCCGTTGTCGCCCATAGCCGGGAAAATAAAGACCGAACGGGTATTGGGCAGTTCGGCGACTGCCTGGTTGACGCGGACATTGGCGAAGACTCCGCCCGCCATCACCACGTCGATGGGGCCGGTCTTTTGCAGATACTGGTCAACGTGGCGGGCGACCACACGCTCGGTCAGGACCTGCACACCAGCGGCGACATCGGCCGGGCTGAACGATTCGAACTCCCTGGGCAAGGCGGCGCGGAACTTGTCATAGTTGGTGCGATGGGGATAGGCATGCTGATACTGCTTCTCGGCCATGTAATAGCGGAATTCGCCGTTTTCGAAGCCGAACATCTTTTCAAACTGTTCAGCGACATGATCGTAATTTCCGTGGGCGGCGAGGCCGGTGATCTTGCCCTCATGCCGCATCGGCTTGTAGCCCAGATACCAGGTGATAAAATTGTAAAAGAGGCCGGGGCTGTGGTAGCTGCTGATGCTCTTGAGATGGGTCAGCTTGCCCTCCTCGCCCAGCCAGATCTGTCCGCACTGGCCGTCACCCTGACCGTCGAGGGTGACGATGAGGGCACGGCTGCGGCCGGAGGTGAAGTAGGCGGCCGCCGCGTGCGAACGATGGTGGTCGACGAATTCGACCGGCTTGTCTCCCAGACCCACCTTGGCCAGGAGCTTCTTGACCCGGTTGATGCGGAACTGGTTGTAGAAATAGGGATACCAGAGCCAGTATTTGTCCCAGGTGATGCTCTTGCTGAAGAGGCTGGCCAGGATCCACTTGTGATTCTTCTGCACCTTGAAAAGGTCGTGATGAATATAGGACTGCATCTCGGCCGCCGGCATGATGCCGATCGCGACCTTGTCGATATTCTCCGGCCGGGAGTTGGTCATCTTCAGAACCATCTCCAGGCTGAGGATCGGCTCCCCGTCCTCGTTGCCGTTATGCAGCTTGATCCGCGACAGCCGCTCCTCCTCCACGGCGGCCAGAATCTTGCCGTCCTCGATGACAGCGCTGCCTGCATTGTGATCATCATAGAAACCCAGAATACGCATTACTCTCTCCTTGTTACGCTGTTGATATGAACTCCATTTCGATTCGCCTAAAACGAGCCCTGCATGCCCGGCAACCGCCGCGCCGCCAGTGCTTCCTGCTGTTCCTGAAGGGCTTTCCTGCGCGCGGCCAGCTGGGCCCGCACGCGCGGATCAGCCAGCATCCGCCGGCGGTAATGCTCCATTTTGGCCACCACCAGGGTGATTCCGTAAACCATCCAGATATGATTTTTAACATAGAGATTGCGATAGTCCGGCGAGGGCAGCATCCCGATCGCAAAGGCGATGACGCCCGTGACCGCGGCGGAGGAGATATGGTAGAGAAAGGGATCCGTGCTCCGCCTGGTTTTGAAACCGATGAAAAGAAAGGTGATGATAAGGGCGATAAAGAGCAGGCCGCCCGGATAGCCCAGTTCCGCCGCGACCAGCAGATAGCTGCAGTGAACGACCTGCAGGCCGGCGGTCTCCTTGTTGACAAACTCTTTATAATTGTTCAGCCCCACCCCCGTGAGCGGGTGTTCATTGATGATGCGCCACGCATCGAGGGCCAGGCTCTTGCGGCTCGATGAATGGTCGCCCATCATCGATTTTTCCGAGTCACTGAAGCGCTCGACGATGATCGTGCCATAACGCGCTGCCCCGATCAGGGCGACCACGGCGATCACCGCCAGCAGTCCGCGCGCCTTTTTGGTCAGGGCCTTGCCCCGGACAAAGTCGAGCCCGAACATGATGATCATCGATCCGGCGAAACCGAGCCAGTTGGCGCGGTTCATGGTGGCGTAGAGGGCGGTCACGCCGAAGAAAAAGGCGACCACATAGAGGGGATGAAACCTGGGCCGCAGATAGACCGCCATGCGAAAGATCAGAACCGACATCAGGGAAAAATAGAAACCCGCCACACTCGGATGGACGAAGGTCCCGCGCGCCTGCCAGTCGCCCGGCTGTTCGCCGAGAAAGTAGAGCCCCACCGGACCGCGCAGCCACTGGTGGATGGCCACAGAACCCTGAAAAAAGAGGCCGAGAGCGAAGCCCAGGAAAAGATACTGCAGATCCTCTTTGGTATTGACGAAATTGATGATCGCCAGGAAGATGAGCAGGGTGCGCAAATTGGCCGCCAGCTCCTGGTTGACAAAGGGAATATTCGGCGCAAAAAAGAGCCCGACCGCCGACCAGGCGAAAAAGGCATAGGTGAGCACCATCGAAATCCTGGCCAGCGGCGCCGGAGCGATCCGCTTGCGGCCCAGAATGTACAGCATCAACAGCGGAATGTCCATGACCAGTAGCAGATCCGGCCCGAAGATAACCTCCTGGATGCTCTCGAAGGTGATCCCCTGCGCCACCGTCGCACAAAAAGTGAAGAGGATCAGGACATATTTAAAGCTGTTCTGCATCACGCCTCTCGCGCAGGGAACGGCCGCCGGCCTCATAAAGGGCGAAGGCGGCGAAAAATATCAGCAAGGGAAGAACCGGAATGCGGTAGCGCGGCACCACCAGCATCGCGACATGCAGCGCCATATAATAACCCAGCAGCAGATGAATGAAGGCGAGCTCGCGCCACCTCCTCCGACTCAGCCAGACCCCGGCGCAGAAGAGAAGCAGGATGGGGTAGTAACTGAGGGCGAGGAGGAGCTGTACCAGACCTCCACCCTGCCGTTTCATCCCGCTCGGTGCCCCCTCGTAAACCCAGAACCAGAAGCGGAAAAATTTTTTAACCATGAGCCCCGCGGCCGCCAGAGGCTGCTCCTTGATATGTTTCAGCGCCTCTCCGGTCAGGAGTGCGTCGCGGTCGACCTGGTTGAGCCCGGCCGTCATGCTGTCCATCACAGCCATGGTCTTTGCATAGCTGTAACGGCCGTCATGGGGCCGGTAATTGCCGGTCCAGAGCACATCCCCCGATCCCACTGCGACCGGCACCGCGGCTCCGAAGGTCTGGTAGTTGCGCAGGGTCCAGGGCAGGATCGGCAGCGCAAAAAAGAGACCATAAACCAGGGTACGACCCAGCGACGGCCAGATTCCCCGGCGCCGCAGCAGCAGAGCGAACAACAGGAGCAGGGGCAGCAGCATGGTCACGCCCCGCGTCAGGGTGGCCAGCCCCCCGGCCAGGCCGGCCGCGGCCAGGAGAGGCCACGTGGGCCGCTCCAGGGCGCGCATCGCCAGCCAGATCGCCAGCAGAAAAAGAAAGATGAAGAGGCTCTCGGTGTAGAAATAGGTATTGATGACCATCAGTTCCGGCAAAAAGAGAACCAGAACAAAGGCGATCAGTCCGGGCACGCGGCCGAAGAGGGCGCGGGTGATGAGCCAGGCCAGCCAGGCGGAGGCGGTACCGAAAAGCACCTGCAGCAGCTCGATCAACAGGGGATGGACACCCGCCAGCGCATAAGTCCCCGCCAGCAGGAAGGGATAGAGCGGCGCCACGAACAGGGTCGGATTGACCCCGTCCTGGCTGAAGCCCCGGCCGGCGAGAAGATTCATCGCAATGCTGTGATAGGTGCTGCCGTCCAGCGAGGCCGTGCCGCCGATGTTCTGGGTCAGAACGACCAGGACCACCCGCAGCAGGAGCCCGGCGGCACCGACGATCCAAAGCAGACGCCGGGTCATCTCCGGGCTCTCCATCTCTTCCAGCCAGCGCTTCAAGGCAGCGGTTTCTCCTTTTTAACCCGGTAGAGCTCGACCACAGGACTGATCTGCAGCTTGTTCCGGGGCTCCATACGCACAATCAGCTCGCAGTTCTCCCGAACCCATTTATAAAAAAGCTCGCGCTGCTCCACCCGATCCGGATAGCGCTGGCGCGAAAGCGGCCACTCGTAGCGGGCCCTGGTGAAGCTGTCGAGCACGAGGTAGTCCAGCCCCTGCTCCTGAACGTAGGCGCGGGCGTCGTGATCGCCAGTGCGCTGCCGGCCATGGGCGAACATCTTGGGGACCACGCCGAAGAGGTTATAGACGCGGCGGTAGTCCGGCGAACGGCGGATGATCTCCAGATTCAGGTCCAGGCTGCTGAGGAGCGGAGGGGCGAACTCTTCGGTGCCGATGCGGCTCTGTTCCGGGAGGTTCTGCTCGATCCACTCCTTCATGCGGGTGCGTGTATCAACTTGATACAGGGCCAGGTCATAACGCAGGCTCTTGCAGAGCTGGGGCGCGATGGCAGCGGCAATGACGATCACATTAAATATCAAAAGATTACGCTTGCTCTTCATTCTCTCCGCCGCGGCGGAGAGGAGTTCAGCGGCTATCAGTAGCAAAAATGGCACCAAAGGCAGCAGATGGCGCATCGCCTTGTAGTTCATCTGGCCGATTACGGCATAGAGGAGCAGCGGAAAGATGAGGATAAGAATATCCTCGCGGCGGCGGCGCCAGAGCAGATAGAGGATGCCGAGCATGAAGAGCAGGGTCACGCCCCAGCCCAGGCTGGCCGGGAAGGTGTTGTCATAGAAAAAGCCGTAGCCGGGGGAATGGTCGCCGGTGAAATAGGAGAAGAAGCTCCCCCCCGAGCCGAGTTTGCCGGTCTGCTCGAACTCGGCAGTGCCGGCGACGCTCTCCCAGAAGCGGCCAGGGTCGAGGAGGGGCAGAGGGCAGGCGATGAGAAAGGCGGCGATGGTGGCCAGGCCGGTCAGCCAGATGCGGCGGTCGATCAGGGCGGCGAGGAAGCGGCTGCGGCGCGGCTCCTCTGCCCCTGCAGCGTCATGCGCGGGGGCAAGAAAGTGGGCGGCCACGATGGGCAGAATGATGAGGCCGGCGTTATACTTGGTCGCCACCGCCAGGCCGGCGAAGAGGGCGGCTCCGACATAGTCGCGCATCCTTCCATCGCGGAAGATGCGGATGCTGAAGTAGAAGGAGAGCGTGGTCAGCAGGGTGAGCACAATATCGACGGTGCCGAAGTGGGAATTCTTGACCGGCAGAAAGGTTACCGCCCAGAAGGCAGCGGCCCAGAGCCCGGTGCGGCGGCTGTAAAGACGCCGGCCGGCCGCATAGATGACCCAGATGGTCATCACCCCGGCCAGCAGGGAGAGCCAGCGCCCAACCAGGTGAAAATGGAAGGGGTGGAGATAGTAATAGACCTTGACGGCGGCCAGCGAGGTGGCCGTCCCGCTCACCATCAGCCAGAGGATGTAGGGGATAAAGGCGGCCGCCAGGATGAAGGCATAGAGGGGGGGATAGCCCCGAAGCAGGAAGAAGGTCTCCCTGGACCAGGAGGCATAGTCGAGTAAATTGCCGGCATGATAAACCAGCTTCATCTCGTCCGGATGGTAGCGGAAGGGGTCGCCGAAGCCGAGCCCGAGCAGGCGCAGGAGGAATCCCACCCCGGCCAGAAGCAGCAGGGTGCGGTGTTCTGTCCACCACTTGCGCCGTTCCGTGTTGATCAATGTTCCCAAATCATCCTGCCACTTTTTTAAAGAGTGCTTCATAATCGGAGGTCACCTTGTCCCAGGAGTAGCGGGCGTGGACGCGTTCGCGGACGACCTGACGGTAGCGGGCCACGTCGAGGGGATGGTCGAGCAGATGCTGCAGCCGGGCGCGCAGCGAATCTCTTTCCCGGGTGGAGAAATAGCAGCCGGCTTGTCCCAGCACCTCGTGGTGTTCGGGCACGTCGTTGGCCAGCACGCAGTTGCCGTAGCCCATCCCCTCCAGCAGGGCGGGATGGGTGCCGCCCACCTCGGTGGCCTGCACGTAGCAGTAGGCGTGGGACTGCAGTTCACGATAGCCCTGCCCGAATATGTAGCCGGTGAAGATGATGCGCGGGTCGCGGGTGGCGCGCAGCCCGGCGATATAGTCGCTGGCGTAGGGGGCATCGCCGACCATGACCAGTTTTTTGTCGGTCTTGACCTTCTCAAAGGCCTCGACCACGCGGTGGGCGTTGTTCTCCGGCTCCATGCGGCTGACGTAGAGCACATACTCGCGCTCTTCCAGCCCGAAGCGGTCGAGGGTCTCGCGGCTCCTGACCGGCGTCTCCGGGGCCCCGTAGGGGATATAGGTCGACTCTTTCTGGAACTTTTCCTGGTAATAGCTCTGCACCTCGCGGGCATCCGAGACCACGGCGGTGGGGGTGAAGGTGGCGAGAAACTCGGAGATGCGGTAAAAGGCCTTGCCCGCCCAATTCCATTTCTGCCGCTTCCACTCCAGGCCGTCGACGTTCAATATCACCGGCTTACCCGCCAGACGGGGCAGGATGCAAAAAGCCGCATTGGCGCTGTTGCAGATAAAGACGACATCATAGGGTATGAAAAAGCTGCAGAGGGTGCAGACCAGGGTGTGGACCACAGTATCGAGATATTTGTGGCTGATGGTCGGCAGAATCCTGATGCGCACCCCCTTGTAAAAGGGTTCGCGATAATCGATGATGTTGCTGCGGCCGTAGACCGTGACCTCGTGGCCGCGCTCAGCCAGCCGGGGCGCCATCTGTTCGATGAAGGTTTCGAAGCCGCCGTAATTGGCCGGTATGCCGCGGATGCCCATGATGGCGATTTTCACAGCCGCACCTCCCGGCCCACCGTCGCCGCAGCGTCCGGCATCAAGCCGGGCCGGCTCCCGCCGTTCAGGACCAGATCAGGATTGGGGAGCGCCGGGGGCTCCTGCAGCCGCCAGATCTCGACCGTCGTGCGCGAGCCGCAGACCATCTCCACCCGGTAATAACGTTCCTTCAGCAGCGCCTCGATGAAGGGCCAGTAACGGCTGAATTTCTTTGCAGTGTAGCCATCCAGGATGATAAAGGCGGGGGGATCGGCGCTGAGACGCTCCTCCAGGCCGGGGTCGTATTTCATGAAAAAGAGGGTGGGATGGGAGACCCCGTCGAAGGGCTGCATTCCCGCAGCGTAAGTCCAGATCATCGCCCCGCTCAGCACGGCATCCTGCGGCTTGCCCTCGCGGAGGAGGATGCTCTCCACCTTCGCCAGGGTGGCTGGCGACCAGACGCACTCGTAGCGCGGGGTGAGGAGGCGGCCGGACCAGGCGGCGCTGATGAAGAGGGCTGCGGCTGCAAGCATGGCGGCCGGCTGCATTCGTCCGCCCCTGCGCCGGGCCTTCCAGCCTGTCACCGCGGCGGCGAAGAGAAAGCCCATGCAAACGACCACGAGCCAGTGGAACGGAAGCGTCCAGGTGACGCGGAAGAGGGCGAATACCACCCCGTAGAGCCTGGCCCAAAGGAGCATGCGCCCGCAGCGGGGAACGGCCGCATTCCCGGCCGGCAGCCAGGCGGCGCCGAGCAGAAGCAGGGCCGGCAGGGCTTCGAGGAAATACTGGGTGTAAAAACCGCGCGAAGCCGATTGAAAAGCGTAAGCCAAAACCAGGATCACCAGCCAGAGCCCAAGGAATACCCGGAACTTTTCCCTTCTCCCCGCCCCCTCCTCTTCCCGGCCGCGGCGCCTCAGGCTCAACAGGGCCGCGGCGATGGCCGGCAGGGCGAAGAGGAGAGCATCCCGCCAGGCCCCCAGGGTGTAGCCCGGATCCTGGTCGAGAATGCGAAATCCCGTTGTGTCGACCACCCGCTGCTGAGCGGGCAGGATGCCGATTGTATGGGCGAGGCGGTTCCAGACCAGATTGAGGGGATTGATCTGGGAAAAGAGGAGTTCGCGGCCGCCGAGGGGCCCCCAGTAGTAGAATGCCGCCAGCAGGCAGAGACCCAGATAGCCGGCTGCGTAAAGGGCCAGGCTCCGCCAGCGCGAACCGGCCGCGGGCTCCCGCTGCAGGAGCAGAAAAAGTCCGGTGGCGAGGGGCATGTATAGGGTCGATTGGCGCACATAATAGGCCAGCGCCGCCATGATGCCGCTGAGAATGAAATAGCTCCACATCCCGCGCTCCTGGAGGGCGCGCAGCAGGAACCAGGCGCTGAGCAGGCTCAACAGCACCGCCGGCATCTCGGTCTTGACCACCGTCGACCAGATCAGGGTGAAGGGCAGGAAAAGATAGATCGCGGCGGCCAGCCAGCCGCGCAGGGGATCGTAGAGCCGCGCCCCGATCCGGTAGATGAGCCAGCCGATGGCGAGGGAGGCCAGGAGCGGCATGAGCCGGCCCGCCGTGAGCGAGACCCCGAAGAGCTTGATGAAAAGGGCGAGCAGGTAGGCGTAGAAGGGCTGACGGGAGCCGTAATCGATGACCGGATGCAGCCCCTGCCAGATCAGCCGCCCATCGAGCAGGTGGGCCCCCTCGTCCGGGTTGATCCAGCGCACTGACATCAGAACAAGGCGCACTGCGGCCGCGGCAGCGAGGGTGAGCAGCATGAGCAGGGCGGGGCGTTCCGCCAGCCATCTGCACACGTTATGGAATATACGTGCCATCCTGTCAGCCTCCGCCCTTCTAGCCCTCGAAATGGTTGATGGTTTCCGCGACGTAGAGCACCTCCTCGTCGCTCAGCTCCGGATAGATCGGCAGCGAGAGCACCTCGGCGGCGCAGCGCTCGGCCACCGGATGGCTCCCGGCGGGCACGCCCAGATCCCTGTAGGCGTTCTGGAGATGGCAGGGGACGGGGTAATGAATCTGGGTTCCGATGCCGTGGTCAGCCAGATGGCGGCGGAGTGCATTGCGCGCCTGGCAGCGCACCACATAAAGGTGAAAAACGTGCCTGCTCTCCTCCTGCTGCCGGGGCAGGATGACCGCGGGATGGCTGATGGCTTTAGAGTAGAGCGCGGCAATCTCGCGGCGGCGGCGGTTCCAGCTTTCGAGATGGGGCAGCTGGGCCGAGAGAATGGCGGCCTGCATCTCGTCGAGGCGGCTGTTGAAGCCCTTGATTTCGTGATAATAGCGCTCGAGCTGACCATAGTTGCGCAGCAGGACGATCTGCCGGGCCCGCTCGTCGTCATCGGTGACCACCATACCGCCGTCGCCGAAGGCGCCGAGATTTTTGCTGGGGTAAAAACTGAAGCAGCCATAGGCGCCGAAGGTGCCCGCCTTGCCGCCCTGATACTCCGCGCCGTGGGCCTGGCAGGCATCCTCGATCACCGCCAGGTGGTGGCGCCCGGCGATGGCCATCACCTCGTCCATGCGGCAGCAGTTGCCGTAGAGATGGACCGGGATGATCGCCCGCGTGCGCGCGCTGATCTTTTCCTCGATGAGATCGGGATTGATGCAGAAGGAGAGGGGATCGACGTCGACCAGCACCGGCGTGGCCCCGGCGAAGGAGATCGCCGAGAGGGTCGGAATGGCGGTGTTGGGAACGGTGATCACTTCATCGCCCGGCTTCACTCCGCAGGCGACCAGGGCGAGGTGGAGGGCTTCGGTGCCCGAGCCCACACCGATGGCATGGCGCACCCCGAGATGAGCGGCAAAGGCCTCCTCGAAGGTGCTCAACTCCCTGCCCAGAACGAACCAGCCGCTGGCCAGGACCCGGCTGACAGCAGCGTCGATCTCCTCTTTCATCCCCAGATAGTGTCTGGTCAAATCGCCAAATGGTACCTGCATCCTGATTTCCATCTCATTTGTAGTCGTTGAGAACCCCGTAAATGGTGGCGCGGCGCGGCCCCGCCTCCAGTTTTTTAATCAGCACAAAGCCGGGCGCACTGCCCGCCTCGCCGAGAAAGTCGAGGGCGGTCAGGCTCCGGTTTTTCACCGCCCACTGATGCCATGCCCCCTTCTTTTCCGCCTTGAGGCTGTAGCTCATCCAGGCGGCGTGGGTGATGCCCTGGCTGCGCATCCAGGCGTGCAGTTCCTGCGGCCCGAGATCGGGGAGGTCGGAGAGGCGTACAAAATCCCGCCGGGCGTCGAGGCGGGTATAGTAGGCGACGATGTTGGGCTGGGAGACCAGGAGGCGGTCGCCCTTTTGATAGCTCTTGTCGAACCACTCACCGATGAGTCTGAATTCGGCCTTGGTATAATAGACATCGAAGAGGCCGGCTCCCGAGGCCGAGAAGAGCCGGAAACTGAAAAAGAGGGCCACGGTCATCAAGGCGATGAATCCGCCTGTCCCCGCTGCCGACCAGCGCTTCGGCCAATAATAGAGCGCGAGGGGGACGAGGGAGAGGGCTACCCAACCCATTTTGGGCTGGTACTGCGGATAGGGAAAGCGCGTGGTCAGCACCAGGACCAGGGTCGCCACGGCCGCGGCCGCTGGCAGCAGGGCGGTGAACAGGGGACGCCGGGCGAACCAGCCGGTAATAGCGTGCTCCCCGAGCCGGCGCCCTGCGGCCTTGAGCAGGGCGAAGAGCCCGGCGAAGATGAAGAGCAGTGCCGCCCACGAGGCCATGACCAGATAGTCCGCACCGGGGAAGGGCCAGACCACATGCAGGGCGGCGAAACCGGCCAGATAGGCGGCGAGCGCCAGGGCTGCGCGCCGGTCGCTCCGCCACAGATCGACCGCCCCGGCGATGAACAAGAGGGCGGCGGCGGCCGCCCCGATCCTGTACCAGGCCAGGGGCAGAAATTCGAGCAGCTCGGACCAGAAGCCGGTGAAAAAGGTCAGGTTCGGCTGCCAGTGGGCGAAATAATCGGCATAGCTGCCGCCCCCGTCGCCGCCGGAAGAGAGCAGGCTCCAGATCACCAGAAAGGAGGCGGAGAGCAGGGTGAGCATCACGGTCTTGAGGCGCTGGCGGCCGCAGACCAGATCGGCCAGGCCGAAAGCACCGATCGCCATCGCCCCCTCATAGCGCACTGCCGAGGAGAGAAAACCAACCCCGTAGGCCCGCCAGTCCCGGCGGATAAAGCGGTCAAAGGCCCAGAGCAGCAGGCAGGTGAAGAGAAACTCGCCCTTGGGCTTGATCGCCAGCTTGAGGGTGGAGGCGTGCAGCGCCCAGAACCAGACCACCCACGGAGCTGAGGCGGGATGCAGCCAGCGCGCGATGTGCCACAGGAACCAGAGGGAAAAAAGCGCGCTCGCCGCCGAGATGATCTCCGCGGCATAGAGCTCGGCGAATTTGCCCGGGATCAGGGGCGAGATGAAAGCGATGAGCAAAGAGGTAAGGGGCGGACGCTTGAAATTGTCCGGCCACTCCAGATGACGCAGCTTGACCGCTTTTTCGGCGTAATCGAAGAAATCACTCTCAGGGACGAGAAAATGGTTGACATGATTGAGCAGGAAAAGGGCAAAAAACAGCAGCAGGGCAGCGGAGAACCACCAGGCGCGTCTGCGCGACTCGATCCTGATCAAGCCATTTTCTTTATGTCTATGGGTCACCTTATTCATCACTACCTCTCCCGCCCCCTCCCCCGCTCAGTTCATCGGCTGCTCCCAGTAGTGGTTCTGGTGCTCGCGGTAATAGGCGATTGTCCGCGCCAACCCCTCCTTCATACCTGTACGGTAATGCCAGCCCAGAACGGCGCGGATCTTGCGGTAATCGGCATAGAAATCGCCGATATCGATACGCTTCTTCTCCTCGGGAAAGGGCACCATCTCGTACTCACCCCCGCCCGCGGTCTCCAGCAGCAGCTTGACGAGGTCTTCGAGCATCATTGGCTCATCCCCGCCAAGATTGTAAATATTGCCGTTGCAGTCATCAAAGGCCGCCGCCAGGCAAAAGGCGTCGACCACATCATCGACATAGTTGAAATCGCGGATCTGCTTGCCGCTGCCGAAGATGCGGATCTTTTTGCCCTCGATCGCCTGGCGGAGAAAGACGCTGATGAAGCCCTGGCGCCCGTGCTTCATGAGCTGGCGCGGCCCATAGGTGTTGGTCAGGCGCAGGGAGGTGGCACGAATCCCGTAGACATTGTTGTAGAGGATATGATACCACTCCCCGGCCATCTTGTTGATGCCGTTGACATCGGTCGGATGGAGGGGGTGCTTCTCGTCGACAGGCAGATAGTCCGGTTTGCCATACTGCTGCCGGGTGCCGGCGAATACGATCTTGACCTCGGGATTGTTATGCCGGCAGGCCTCAAGTATGGAGAGCTGGGAGCGGCAGTTGATGTCCAGGTCGGTGAAGGGATCCTCCATGCTGTCGATATGGCTGACCTGCCCGGCGAGATTGAAGATAAAGTCCTGGCCCTTGACCAGATAATTCATGCTGTACTGATCGCGGATATCGGCGATATTGACCTGAACCTTTTTCTCCAGCCCCTTGATGTTAAAGAGATTCCCGCCGTACTGCGGGATGAGCGAATCGACGATGAGCACATTCGCGTCGTATTCCACCAGACGGTGGGCAAGGGTGCTGCCAATGAAGCCGAGGCCACCGGTGATCAGGCAGTTGGCGCCCCTGAACTTGGGCGGCAGTTGTTCACGCTTGGGCATGCAGCCCCTCCTTGCGCACGACCAGCCGGAACCAGAGCCTGGAGTAATCGCGCGCAACATGGAAAAGCCGGACAAAATTGAAATACTGCGACTTGCCGCTCGAACGGAAGAAATGGTTGACCCCCACCTCCGCAAAGCGGCAGCCGGTTCGGCTCATCTTGTGGATCATCTCCACGCAGATGGTGCCGCTGTTGGAGCTCAGCTCGAAACGATCAAAGATACTCCGGCGCATCAGCCGGAAATCGCAGTCCACGTCCTCGATCGGCAGGGAGAAGAGGAACCTGGAGGTGTACTGATAGATTTTGCCGAGCACGACCCGGTAGTAGGGATCGTGGCGCTTGATCTTGAAGCCGTTGACCACATCCACCTGCTCGTTCATCGCATCGGCCAGAAGGAGGAGCTGGCGCACGTCGTACTGGGCATCGCCGTCCGTATAAAAGATAAACTCCTTGCGGGATTCCCTAAAACCGGTGCGCAAGGCGCCGCCGTAGCCGCGGTTGTGCTCATGATGGATAACGCGGATCTGCGAGAAGCGGCTCTCAAGAAAATCGAGGATCTCCTGGGTCTTTTCCTCACTGCCATCATCGACGAGAATCACCTCATAGTCGTCGGTGATCTTTTCGGCGGCGGTGATGGCTTGCGCGGCCATGGTCGTAATCGTGCCCCAGTCGTTGTAGACGGGGAAAAAGATCGAGAGTGAGGAGAGTTTTTTTTGCCGTTCTTCAGTCATAACTCCGGTTTCCGCTTTTTCTATTCAAGGGTCATTAATTCAATGCCGGCCTGCTCGAGGATTCGCCGCGTCTCCGGCGCACAGAGGAGTTCGCACTCGCGCTGCCGCCGTTTCTCCGCGGCCGTCGCCGGCGCGCCGGGGGCATAATCGGCCGGATGGCACATCCATTCGCTGCGGCCTCTCTCCAGGCCTGATGCCCATCCAGCCAGGAAGGAGCCGGGGTCCGGGTGGAGAAACCAGCTGAATCCGTAAAAATCGTCGGCGCCGGCCATTTCCCGATAATACTTTTCACAGCGCCGGCCGGTAAGGGCGACGCTGCGTTGCTGCAGCCGGCCGAGCAGGGCGGCAGCGCCCGAGCCCGCGGGCTCGCCTTTGCCGCGCACCCGCCGCACCCATCGGATCCCCCTCTCCTTCATCAGCGGAGCGGCCGCTGCGGCCACCGCTGGAAGCAGGTGGACGTGGTGATGGCTGTCGAGATGACCCACCCGCACCCCCAGTCCATCGAGACGGTCAAACTGGGCGTTGATTTCGTCGGTCAGCTCCACAGCGGAGAGGCGCCCGCACAGGGCGCGCCGCCAGAAATCCCATTTGCCGGGCAAATTACCCTGCCCGTCGGTCAGGCTCGGCAGTCGCTCCGCCGGCAGGAGCGGCCTTCCGCAAGTCAGGTTGAGGTGAAGTCCCAGCACGAGTCCGCTGCCCGCCGCCAGGGCGCAGGCCTCGTCCAGGGCGGAGCCGTTGGCCACCAGCGAAGCGGCGGTCAGGATCCCATCACGCCAGGCACGCCAGATGCCGCGGTTGACCGCCGCAGAGAGGCCGAAATCGTCGCCATGGACAACCAATCCCTTCACGGCGGCGAGGCCGCCATGACCGTCCGCCATGATCATCCCGCTACGCTTCCCGCTCCCCGGCAGCTATTTCATGCAGCCGGAGCTGGAAAAAATTATAGAGCTCGTCCAGATTGCGCCGGGAATCAAAGATCGCGGCCACCCGCGCGCGCCCGGCCCGGCCGAGGCGCCGCTGCATCTGGGGCGAGTCCAGCACCTCGAGCATCGTCTGCGCCAGCAGCTTGGGCTCGGCCTCGTCGAGCAGCAGCCCGCTCTCCCCTTTCTCGACCAGCTCGGGAATGCCGGAGATGGTGGTCGAGATAACCGGGAGCTCCATAGCCATGGCCTCGGCGATGACGTTGGGGATGCCGTCGCGATTGCCATCCTCCTCCACCACGCAGGGAAGGACGAAGAGGCTGGCTCCACCATAGGCCTCGATCACGGCGCTCGGCGCCATGTAGCCGGTGATCTCGATCTGCTCCATGAGATGGTTGAGGCGGATGAACATCTCCAGCCGCGGCCGCTCCGGTCCGTCGCCGACGATGAGACACTTGAAGGCCACTCCCTGGTCATGGAGGATCTTGCAGGCGTGCAAAAGCACCCCCAGCCCCTTCTTCGGCACCAGGCGGCCGACCGAGAGAATGACGGGGGGCTCCTGCTTTGTCCGGGCGACCGGCTGCAGACGGGTCAGGTCGAGTCCGTGATAATTGACCAGAATCTTGTCGCCCACCAGCTCGCCAAAATTCTGCAGCAGATAGTCCCGGTTGTAGCGGGTGCAGGTGACGATGAAGCGGGCCCGCTTGAGCTTCTCCTCAAAGATGACCTGCGGGGTGAAGATGTCGTAGGCGTGGGCCGTGAAGGAGAAGGGGATCTCCAGGAGCATCGAGGCGAGCAGGGCCAGGCTCGAGGCGGAGTCCGCATACTGGGCGTGGATGAGGCTAAAGCCCTCCTCCTCCATCTGCCGGGCCACCGGCACGATGAGGAAAAAATTGAGCAGCACATTCTGCCGCTGCGCCTTGGTCAGCTCCTGCTTGTGCGCCGCCCGCCAGAGGCTGCCGAGCAGCGACTCGCTGCGGGTGCGGCGGCGCCGGGCGAAGGACCAGCACCTGAGATAGCGCACCGGATGGCGGAAGAGCCAGGCGAAATGGGCGCCGATCACCTTGCCGGCCTGCAGTGAGGGCAAAATATAAAAGGTCCGCTGCGCCAGCTCGGGCACCTCGCTGTTCTCCCGCCCCGCCGGCGGGCGGCTCAGGGCGTAGGGCCGCAGATCCAGTCCCCGCTCCAGCAGTCCGGCCACCTCATTGACGATGAAGCGTTCGGAGAGAGCGGGAAAATAGTTGAGAAAGAGCGCGACCCTGGCGCCGGGCTGCAGTGTCTGCAGCCGTTCAGTAGATGAATCGGTCTTCACTGCCTTTACTCCCCCTCTTTGATATACTCGTCATACCTGTCGTGGTAAAAAGCAACGGTCCTGGCTACGCCTGCGGCCAGATCCACCACCGGCCTCCAGCCGGTCGCCGCGGTCATCTTGTCGCAGGAAACGACGAACTTGCGGATATCAATGCTCTCGCGCTCCGGCGGAAAAGGGATGTGCACATACTCCCCCTTGCCGACCGCGGCGATGACGCTCTTGACCATGTCCAGAAAAAGGGTCTCCACTCCCGAACCGATCATGTAGATCTGGCGGTCGGTCTCGGGCACCAGCGCAGCGCGGACAAAGGCGTCGACCACATCCCCGACATAGACATAATCCCGGGTCTGCAGGCCGTCCCCGTAGACCGTGATCGGACGCCCCTGCATGGCATTGCGGATGAACCAGTTGAGGATGCCGTAATAGCCGTGCTGCATCTGGCAGCGGGGGCCGTAGACATTGTTGAGGCGCAGGGAGACGGCTGCAAAGCCGTAAATCTTGCCGTAGAGAAAGAGATACTTCTCCGCGGCCAGCTTGTTGATGCCGTAAACGTCAGTCGGATGGTCCGGATGGTTTTCATCCACCGGCAGATAGACGGGCTCGCCGATCTGGCCCCGGCTGCCGGCGTAGACGACCTTGGCGGCCGGATTGGCCTCCGCCACCGCGCGGCAGAGCGCGATGGTGCCGTTGCAGTTGATATCGACATCGAGGCCGGGATCGGCCATCGAGATCTCGCGGCCGACCTGCGCGGCGAGATGAAAGATGTAATCCTTCCCCTCCACCATCTTCTCAAGCAGCTCCCGGTCGCGGACGTCGCCCTTGACGAAGAGAAGCTCTTCATGGATCTCCGTGATGTTGGCGGGATTCCAGCCATAGGGTTCGAGGCAGGCATCGAGCAGGGTTACCTCAACCCCCTCGTGCACCAGGCGCTGGGCCAGGTTGCTGCCGATAAAGCCGAGGCCGCCGGTGATCAGGGCTTTTTTGCCGGCCAGTTGTGAAAAATCAACCTTCATGTGCAGTCATTTCCTCGATGATCGCCGCAAACTCTTCACCGAGCCGCGGCATGGTGCAGTGATTCTGAAAAACCCGGTGCCCCTCCATGCCGAGGCGTTCTCTCAGCGCCGGATCGGCCCGGAGGGTGAGAATGGCTTCAGCCAGGGCGTGGGGATCCGCTCGCTCGATCAGCCAGGCGCTCTCCCCGTGCGTGAGCAGCTCCTGCACCGGTTCGTTCCGCGCCGTCACCAGGGGCCGGCCCATGGCGATCGCCTCGACCACCTTGTTGGTCGTCACCCGCAGCACCCGATCGTTGTCGCCGAAGATGCCGAGATAGAGGTCCGCGCGGGCCATCATCTGCGCCAGTTCGGCGTAGGGGACGGTATCATAAAATCGCACATTATCCAGGCCAAGCTCCCTGGCCAGAGCCCGGTCCTGATCGTAAGTGATGCCTTTGCCGACGATCTGGAAAATAATATCGCGCTCCTCCCGCAGCAGATGTGCAGCCCGGAGAATGTATTTGATGCCGTGAAAAGGAGCGTACTCGCCATGAAAATGGACGAGAAAGCGCCCCTCCTCCCTCTGCGCCGGCAGCGGAAAAATCTGGGTCTCATCCACCGCCAGGAAGATGCGCCGCATCTTGCCGGCAGGGACCTTGAATACCTCGCAAAACCAGTCGATGTGCGCCCGGGTCTCCAGCACAGTCAGGTCCGCCAGCTTGTAGGTGAACCAGTCGCTGAAGCCGTAGAGCCGCGCCATCAGCGACCCCGGTTTGGCCTTGCCCCGGTCGTAGACCATGGTATCCAGGGTGGTGATATACATGTCGAAGAGCAGCGGCTTGCGCGTGAAGAGCCGGATGAAGGGCAGAATGATCTGGCCGTAAAAGCCGACCAGGACCAGGTCGCAGCTGCGCGCGGCGCGGACCGCCCGCCAGATCAGCCCAGGATAGTGTTTGAAAGAACGGTCCGGCGGGAAGCAGCCGACCACCTCATAGCCCTGCGCCAGGAGGGCATGATAAACAATATGGGTGCGGGAATAGGAGAGCTCCCGTCCTGCCACAAAAAGGATACGCTTCTTCACTCGGCCTTGTCCTGCTCCCTGGCCGTCTCTCCCTGCCGGAGCTCGAGCCGGCGCACCCGGTAAAGGGCGCTTTCGATGAGGCGGCGATTGAAGCCGATGAGGTCCGCCACCAGGCCGATGATGAAGACTTGAAAGCCGATCATCAGCAGGACTGCGGCCAGGATCAGGGACTGGATATGGCCGGCCCCGCCGGTGGTGATGTAAAAATAGAGAAAACGCAGACCGATGAGAAAGCCCGCCCCGAAGATCGTGCCGCCAATGTAGGAGAACATCTTGAGCGGTTCGTACATGGTATAGATGCGCGTAATGGTGGCAATCGAACGCTTGATATAGTTCCAGTTGCCCTTGAAGAGGCGCGATTCGCGCAGTTTGCTGTTGGTGCGCACCGGCACATGGCTGACCGCCAGGTTTTTCTTGCCGGCCTGGATAATGGTCTCGAGGGTATAGGTGAAACGCGAGAGCACATTCATCTGCAGGGCGGCCTCGCGCGAGAGGGCGCGGAAGCCGCTGGTGGCGTCAGGGATCTCCGTAGCCGAGACCTGGCGCACCACCCAGCTGCCGAGGTTCTGCAGCCGCTTTTTCATCCACGAAAAATGGTGGATCTCGTCGGTCTGGCGGTCGCCGATCACCAGCTCGGCCTGGCCGTCGATGATGGGGCGCACCAGGCTCGGAATGTCCGCGCCATTGTACTGGTTGTCGGCGTCGGTGTTGACGATGATGTCGGCGCCGAGACGCAGCGAAGCGTCGAGCCCGGCCATGAAACCGTTGGCCAGCCCCTTGTTCTTGGTCATGCGCACGATATGGTGGACGCCCGATCTCCGCGCCACCTCCGTGGTCTCGTCGCTGCTGCCATCGTCGATGATCAGCACCTCGATCTCATCGACGCCGGCGATATGGCGCGGCAGATCGGCAAGGGTCAGGGGCAGGGTCTCCGCCTCATTGAAGCAGGGTATTTGAATGATCAGTTTCACGGTCTAGTTGATGATCTCCTCGATATTGTAATCCTTGATCTCCTTGGCGTGGGTGAAGATGATCATCTCCGCCAGCAGGCCGATGGAGACCATCTGGATGCCGATGATGAAGAGGATCGACCCGAGCAGCAGCATCGGCTTGCCGGCGATGCCGCCGAAGCCGAGGATCCGGTAGATAAACAGATAGATGTTGATGCCTGCACCGATGAGGGCGAAAAGCGCGCCGATGAAGCCGAGGAAGTGGAGGGGCTTTTTCGAGTATTTGCTCAGAAAAATGACGCTGACCAGATCGAGGCTGCGGCGGATGTAGTTTTTCGGATAGACCGACTGGTTGAAACGGCCCGGCAGCTGTTCGACCTTGCCCTCGGCGATGCGGTAGCCCTGGCGCTGCGCCAGCACGGGCAAAAAGGCATTGAGGGTGCCGTAGTAGGGGACGTGGTCGAGCACCTCGCGCCGCAGGGCCAGGACCCCGCTGTTGACGTCGTGGAGGTGGAGGCCGGTCATGCGGTTGGTCAGACCGTTAAAAGTGCGCGAGACGATCCGGTTCAGCCCCGAGTCACGGCGGGGGTAGCGCACCCCGATAACGACATCCTCCCCGGCATCGATCTGCTTCAGCAGGGCGAGGGCATCGGCGGGTTTGATGCGCACCCGGCAGGTGAAGTAGAGCAGGACCTCTCCTGTGGCGATCTGCACCCCGGCGTCGAGCGCCGAGGCCTCGCCAAAGGTCGAGCGCAGCCGTGCCGCCTTGACCCCGGTCTCGCTGCGGCTGATGCGGAGCAGCTCCTTCCAGGTGGCGTCGGTGCTGCCGTCATCCACATAGATGAGTTCATGAGGCTGCCGCCACTCCGCCAACGCAGCCATGATCTCACGGTGCATGCCGGCGATCTCCCCGGCATTGTTGTAGGTCAGGACGATGACCGAAAAGGAGGCCGCTGCCCGTACAGGGGTGAGGGGCTGTTGCAAGTTTTGGGATTCTGTCATATCAGGCCGCTGATAGAATAACGGTTAAAAATCTTCACGCCTGCCCGCAGGGGGCCGGTTTACTGTTCCGTCTGCAGAAAGGTCTTGCGTGTGCCGGTCTGGACGATCAATTTGCCGATCAGACCGAAGAAAAAAAGCTGTGCCGCCGCCGCCCAGAAAACCACGGTCAGGGTGACCAGGATATTCATTTCCGCCAGCTCGGCGCCCCTCGCCGCTGCCGCATGCAGGATGGCGGCGAGGCTGAGAGAACCGAGCAGGGCGAAAAAGAGGGCGACCGCCGAAAAAAAGACCAGGGGATTGACCAGGTGCTTCATCAGCAGCCGGATGCTGGTCAGATCCATCACCACCCGGAAGGTGCGGCTGAGATTGTATTTCGAGGTGCCGAAACGGCGCGGGTGGTGGCGCACCGCCAGTTCGGTGATCTCGGCGCCCTCGATGCGCATCAGGGCCGGGATGAAACGGTGCAGTTCCCCATAAAGAGAGATGCGGCGGAGCATCTCGCCGCGAAAGGCCTTGAGCGAACAGCCGGTATCGTGCAGCCGGACGTCGGTGAGAGAGCAGATCAGCTTGTTGGCGATTTTTGACGGCACCTTGCGCAGCACCAGCTTGTCCTTGCGGTTCTTGCGCCAGCCGCTCACCACATCATAGCCCTCATGCATTTTTTCGAGCAGCTGCGGGATGTCGAGGGGGTCGTTCTGGAGATCGCCGTCCATGGCCACGACGATCTCGCCGCGTGTGGCGGCAAAGCCGGCGGCCATGGCCGCGGACTGGCCGAAATTGGCGCGGAAGAGGATCACCCGCAGCCGGGGATTGGCCGATGCCAGCCGGCGCAGTATCTCGCGGGTGCCGTCGCGGCTGCCGTCATCGACCAGGATCACCTCATATGGACGCCCCAGCCCCTCCATCACCGGATGGATAGCCGCCCAGAGCCGCTCGACGCTCTCCACCTCGTTGTAGATGGGGACGACGACGGAGAGAAAGGGCGTTTCGCTCCCCTCAGCTCGAAGCTTTTCGTTCATATCCCCTTCTTGAATAACTCCAGGCGGACCACAGGCCCCAAAGGAGCCCGAAAACCGCCATCTCAATGCCGATCGTCTGCAGATTGTGCCTGTTGAACAGGCTCGGTAAAAAGGAGGCCGCATCGCCGCTGCGTTGCACATCGGAGAAGACCCGAACCGGAGCGATGATGTAGCCGTTCCAGAAAGGCCACAGCACCGGGGCGCCGTACGGGGCGCTGGTATCCTTGGCGAGGAGGTCCAGGGCCAGATGGATCAGGCCGGCGGTGATCAGGAGCGGTGCATGGCGCCCTTTTTGCCCCAACAGCTGGCCGCCGATCCAGCCGGCGGCCACGACGAAAAAAATGGAATGGGTGGCCTGATGGTGAAAGGCGTTGGCGTTGCCGGCCAGAAGCAGGCCGAAGGCCAGGTCGATGTCGGGCAGCAGGGCGAAAAAGAACAGGGCCAGGAGCACGCCGGCCTGCTTCCGCCAGGACCGACTGCCGGCAGCGAAGAGCAGGAGGCCGCTGGCTATATGACCTATTGGTGTCGGCATCTCGTTTTCCGTCGTCCCATCCAACCCGCCCGATCCGTTCCCTTGTTGAAAGCCGTTTGCTGCGGGCATTTTCCTGATCCCGGCCGTGCACCTTGCCGCGCACAGCCGGCAGCGATGTGTCTTTCTCCAGCTCGGCTGCGCGCCTTTCCGCGCACTATTAGGTAGCAACAAGAGGGCGCTTTTGCCGAAAGATTTCAGGGTGTGCCGGCGCTCTTCAGGCCGGGATATAAAAAGGCCCTGGCAAGACCCGAGAGAGAGAAAAACCAGGGCAAAGGAGTGCCATTCCGCGGGCCGCATCCCGGTGCATCCCGAGGAAATATAGTAAATAATAAATTATTTACAAACCTGTTTTTTGCGTTTTTGGCCCGGGGAGGTCCGAACAGCCGCCTGTAACCGGCTCTGCATGGTCATGCACCGGCGGCTGTCAAATGAGCAGCCGCCGGCGGCAAATGCGAGAATGCCCCGTTGACTGCGTGCTCAGAGCACAGACATAGCGAACAGAATAAAGGCAATAGTCAGCGCTGCGATGGCGATAACCAGGGATCTGGTCTCGACCGACCGCAGCTCCCTGCGGCTGCGCTCCTCGAGGATCTGCTCCGCGAGAAGGAAATTATGATGGTTGGGGGGAAACTGGAGCTGAAAGTCAAAGAGCTCCTGATCCTCCTTGCCGGCTAATTGGTCATAGGTATAGTCCATCTTCCTGCCTGTTTCTTTCTGCGAGCGGCGCCCCCGGCGCCTACCCCGCAAAATCCAATCCTTTGGGTACAGCGGGCGGCGTGGTATCCGCGACCGTGCCATCCGCCTTTTTCACCAGAACCAGATACATTGAGGTCTTGCTGGTCCCTTCGTTGCCGCCCAGCACCACCTCCCCCGCCGGGAAATCGCGGCGATAGAGATGCAGCGGCGAATCATCACTGGTGCCGATCTCCGCGCCGGTGTCGCTCCAGCCGTCCAGCCAGGTCGGCCGGGTGCTGGCGCCGTTGTCGTAGGCGATCATCACTGTCACCGCCATATTGGCCTTGAAGGAGAGCCAGTGGGCGTCGCTGCGCTCCTTGTCGTCGTTTTCGGTCATGATCCAGGTGAAACCCTGACAGACGGCCGGGATGGTAGTGAGCTTGAAATCGCGGTCGGCATAATAGGCGCTGCCGGCGGCGAGCTGGGCCAGCCGGTAGGTCGCCGGACTGAGTTCGCTGATCTGCAGGGTCGCCTCGAACTTGTAGTTGAGCGTCTGCGCCGCCATGGTATTGGCGACGCGGGCGCGGTCCTTGATCCCGGCGACCTTGATGGTGTAGCTCTGGCCGGGATTGTGGGCCGCCGTGGTCAGGGTCGCCTGCGTCCCCTCGGCCGAGAGCAGCGCCGCGGTGACGGCCACAGCCGGTGTGATGACATAGTTGCCCGGGGTCTGGGCGGATGCGGCCTCCACCTTTTCGTCAAAGGTGACGCGGAGCTCCGTGCCCGAGACGGTAATCACCTGCGTGACTTGAGGCGCCTGGGTGTCCCCGGTCGTGGAAACCGTGAGTTGGGCCGCCGAGCTGCTCTTGTTGCCGGCGTCATCCAGGGCATGGATCGCATAGGTGTGGGAGGAGGACTCTTCCAGCCCCTGGTCGGTCCAGGTCGTCGCTGTGACGGTGGTTATCGCCGTACCGTCGCGGGTGATGATATAGCTGGCGGCGACATCCCCGTCGGCGGCCGCTGCCGGAGCACTCCAGGAGAGGGTGATGCTGTACATGGTCCGCGCGGTGCTTTGCAGGGCTTGCGGAGGATTCGGCGCGACCTCATCGGAGCTCAGGCCGGCGCCGATGTGGAGAGCCCAATCCCCGCTGAAGGGGGGTGTAAAAGTCTGTTTCGCTCCCCCGCTCACCTTGCCGACGGGCTGGCTCACCCCGGCGCGGGGATCGAGCCATTCGACCGGCAGCGAGCCGCTGACCTTGCTCAGGTCGATCGTCACCGGACCGCCGCTGCGGTTGTAGGCCAGATACTCGGCACCCGGCTTGGCCAGCAGCTGACCGGCGCTGGTCCACTCGGGATGGGGCTCCATCTCGGAGATCGGCAGACGGTCCATCAGCTTGTTGAGGAAGGTGACCCAGCGCTGCTCCTCCGGCATGGCGGCGGGATCGTAGCCCCCCTTGTCCGGAGCATAGGTGGTGAAAAAACCGCCGGTGTAGTAGCCGCCCGAGGTGACGATTTCCCAGAGGCCGTGGCGGCTCTCGGCGTTGTCCTCGTCCGGATACATGTAGCGCGGTTCGCCGTTGACCACCGGCTTTTTGTGCACCCGGTCGCGCTGAATGTCGCGCGAAAAATAGGGGGTCTGCTGCATCACCACATCCATCCAGGCCGACGAGCCAAACTCAGCGCTGCTGGTGCGGCCGGTCGGATGCAGGGTGATGGGATGATCATAGGGATCATACCTTTTGACCATCTGTCCCCAATCCGCAAACTCGCTGGTCGGGCGGTTATAGTCGTTGGGAATTTCGTTGTACTCGCCGCAGAGCACCCAGATCACATTCCGCGAGGAGAGGCGGGCGACCAGGTAGCGAACATATCTCTCCCACTGCTCCGGGCTGAAATTGACATATTCCTGGGCCCAGCTGAAGAGGATGACCGGAACGATCCCCTTGCTCAGGGCATAATCGATGCGCTTGTCGATCCAGCGGAAATAGCCGGGATTGAGCTGATCGTAGTCCTTGGCGTCAGTCCCCTCGACGAAACAGGTGCCCCCTTCATTCTTCCAGAAACCGAGGCCGTTGATATAGCTGACCACAATCGACTGCATGGCGGTGTAGCCCTGCTCGGCGCGCAGGTCGACGATCTCTTTCCAGCGTCCGTCGTAGGGCAGCAGGCTGGTGAAGCCGCGCCAGTTGGTATCGCCCTTCCAGAGCCAGGGGGTGCCGTCGTCGTGCATGAAAGAGTAGGGCCGCGCCGGATTGGGGCGGATAAAACCGTGCGAGCTACTGGCGGTGCAGGTAAAACTGCCGCTGCGGTTGAAGGCGGCATTCGAACCGCTGATCTGATAGCTCCACTGCCCGGTTTCGGTGGGGGCCATGCGCACCTTCCAGATATCGTCACCGTCCCAAAAACCCTCGATCTCGATGGTTTTGGTCGGCCCCTTGAATACCCCCTTGAGGCTGGCGTCGCGGTAGGGGCGGCTGCCGCCGGCACCGGGGGCCTTGATGGTCACCTCGAAGGGCTCGTAACGGCCGACCGAGACCGGCTGTTCGCCGCGGGTGGTGAAGGAGGCGGTGTAGGGGGCGGTCAGGTTCAGGCCGGATTTATCCCTGGCCGTGGCCTCGACCCGCACAGTGTAGGTGGTGTTGGGCTGGAGCAGGGCGCTGTGTTCCAGGGCCAGGGCCGAACCGATCCAGCGGAAGGAGCCCGCCAGGGCCGGAGTGATGCTGAAGGCCGCCTGGGCCGAACCCTCATCCATCGGCTCGCTGAAATGGACCAGGATATCGGCGTCCGGAGCGACTGCGCTGCTGCCGGCGGCCGGATCCAGCCGCATCACCTGCGGCCTGGTCTCGTCCTTGTGGCGGTAGAACTTGAGATCCGTGAAGGTCAGGTCGTTTGGGGAGGCGTACCCCCCGCTGCGGCTGTTGAGGCCGGAGCCGAGCCGAAGAGTGTGGTCGGGCGGGGCGTATTCGACCCCGAAACTGGAATAGTCCCAATCCTTGATGAGCACACCATCCAGATACCAGAGCATGTGGCCGCTGCCCCAGACCAGGCGGTGGTGATAGGTGTGCTCCTTCTGCCACTCAAAGGGACCGACCATGGGATCCTCGAAGGCGTGCGGATCATCCTCATATCCGCCGTTGAAGGCGGCGACATTGAGACGCAGCTTCATCCGCTTCCATTTATAGAGGTCACCCTCGGTATAACCGTAGATATGAACCACGGTCTTGTAGGGATTGTGCCACTGCACCGAGCCGTACCAGCTGTTATCCTCGTCACGATCGTACATCCCGAAAAGGGTATAATGCACGTTATCGGAACCGGGGACAGGCTTGCCATCGCGGTCATAGCCGACATTGGGAAAGACCTCCCTGGAGGCGTGGATGCCCTTCACCTTGAACTCCACCTCGCCGGCGGAGCAGCTCGGGATTTTATATTCAATAAAGTCGAAGGCGGTCTGGGTGACCCAGCCCTCGGCGGTGAGTTTACCGCCCTTCTGCGCCCCCTTGGTCGCTCCCTTGAGCGAGTCTTCGAGTTCCAGAACCTTGTTGACCGTCTGCGCGCCGGCTGCGAGCGCCCAGGTCAGGCTGACCGTAACCAGGATGCCGATCCATTTGCTGCGTAACGCCATGTTGCTTCCTCCCATTCCACACCGGGGTGAGTGTTCAGGATGACCCATTATTAATATCCGGGCAGGGCCATGCAAAGAGCGGGCCAGAATATCGCGTCTGTTTTTACTTGAGTTACAAACAGGCCTCGGTCTCCTTGTTACAATCCTGTAAATGAAATTCCCTTTTTGAGGCAGAGAAAGACGCGAAATCGCCGTTTTCCGCGAACCAGCGAGCCTGCCCGTATTCATAATATCAGCCTGTCATCCTTGGGAACCGCATCTCCTTTCTAAAAACCTTCCCCATCTCTGCCGGAGAATTTAATGCGCATCCGATTGTTAGCCCTCTTCTGTCTGGCGGCGGTAGTGGCGGCCGCCCAGACTGTTCCGGAGCACAAGCGGCTCCTTTACTCGGACAGCCTCACCAACGCCTCCTCAACCCGGATGGGGACCCTGGAGAACCGGGGCGGCGAATTCATCCCCGGGCGGGGCTGGAAGATCAGCGGGCAATACAGTCAGCTGACCATCGCCCTGCCGGCCGACCTGCCGCCGGAGGGCACCTTCAAGATCAATGTCACCAATTTCGATCCCGCCTCCCAGAGTGTCGATGAGAAGCAGAACCTCCTCACCATGGCTTCAGATGACAGCATTTACTGGCTGCCGCAATACGAGACCGGGTCCTGGTGGCTCTACCGCACCGGCAAGGGCTACACCGACGGACCGGGGATGGCCGGCTTCCGCATCGATTACGCCCCCAATGGCGTCGACACCCGCAGTGACGGCCGGGCGATGCAGAGCACCAAATGGAGTCTCAACAAAACCTATGAATTCAAGGTGGTCTGGCAGGCCAACTGGATCAGCTTTTACGTCGACAATGTCCTGATCATGGATCCCAAGATAAGTAAAACGCCCTGGACTGGACAGAAGGAACTCTTCCGCTACATCCTGATCGGCCGCAACAGTAAAAATTATCCCGCCCAGCCGGGACCGATCTGGTCCAATGCGCGCATCTACGTCCCGGGTTCAGATCTCTCGCTCACCAAGGTTTCCGGGGACAATCAGAACGGCGCTGCCGGCAGCCTGCTCGCCTCCAGCGTGGTTGTCAAGGTTGTGGATGCAGATGGCCAGCCCGTCCCCAATGAGCCCATTCAGTTGCAGGTAATCAGCGGCGGCAGTATTGATAATCTGCCGGCCGTGATCAAAACCACCAACGACAAGGGGATGGTCAGCGCAGACTGGATCCTGGGTCCGGCCGTGGGGTTACAGCATCTGCGCGCGACTCATGGGGACTCGGTCATCGAATTCAGCGCCACCGCAACACCCTCCCATAACCGGAGGCTGCTGCTTGTCAGCGGCGGAGGGCAGAATGGCACACCCGGCCAGCCTCTCCCCGAGCCCATAGTTGTTCAGGTGCGCGATGAATATGACAATCCGGTTTCCGGTCAAAGCCTCATCTTCACGATTGCAGCCGGAGGCGGCTCTCTGGCGGGCCAGGCCGGCATCAGTGCGTTCACCGACAGCAGCGGAAGGGCCGCGATTATGTGGACTATGGGGCTCCTGCGCGGCAGTGTGCAAAGGCTGGAAATCTCCGGCAGCAGCGGCGAGCCCCTGACGGGCTCACCGCTCACTGTGGAGGCAGGCCTCGGGGCGATTCCGGACCAGGCGCTCTCGACCATCACGGCGACCTCGCCGGTCACTGCCAACGGCAGGGATCACTCCGCCGTCACCGTCACACTCCGCGACGGCAGCGGCATGCCGCTCAGCGGCTACGTTGTCCGCCTCACCGTCAGTGAAGCCGGCGCCATCCTGACGGCAGCCGACTCGCTCACGAATGCGTCCGGGCAGATTTTCGCCACCCTGGCGAGCACTACCCCGGGCTCCGCAACCGTCTCCGCGCATGTGATCGGGGCCGATCTCCACCTCAACTCAACAGCTGTTGTCCGATTCGATCCAGTACCCCAAAGTGCCGGCCGCATCGTCATGCTCTCGGGGGACGGCCAAACCGGCATCGTCGCCACGGTGCTGCCCGGGCTTCTGAAAGTCCAGGTCCTGGACGATAAAGAGCAGGCGTTGGCGCATTATGCGGTCGAATTCTTTGTCATTTCCGGTGATGCCTCCTTCGACGGACAAGCCCGGCTCACCACGACGACCAACGAGGAGGGAGTCGCAAGCGCCAGACTCTCCCTCGGCGAAACTTATGGCACCATTACTGCAGGCGCCACTACCGCCCCTCTGACAACGGTCATCACTTTCAAGGCCAGAGCTGTGAGCGGAGCAGCCTATCAGATGGTTGCAGAGAGCGGTTTCAACCAGAACGGTCCTCCCGGCCAACCCCTCCCCCGACCTGTCACGGTCAGCGTCAGGGATCACTTTGGTAATCCAGCACCGGATCACCCCCTGCTTTTCAAGATCATATCGGGTGGCGGCAGCATTGCAGGATCGAACCAGGCGGTGATACGGACCGATGCAGAAGGAAGCGCCTCTGTCTCGTGGACCCTGGGAAGATATCTGGGCGCGGCGAACCGGCTGGAGATCAGCAACGCCAGTGAAATCATCGTTTCCCTCAGGGGATCACCCCTTATCATGCAAGTCCCGCAGCCGGCGCTGCCGGATATCACCATATCCACGGTTACGGCTTCCAGCCCGGTCATCGCCGACGGCGCTGCCTATTCCGAGGTCACCGTCACCCTGGCCGATAATCTATCCCGACCGCTCGCGGGCTTTACGGTCGACCTCTTCGCCTCAGGAGAGAACAACCTGATCACCCTGGCTGACTCCCTGAGCGACCGCGACGGGCAGGTCACCGCCCGGCTGCGCAGCACCACCCCTGAAACCAAGATCATCGGCGCCTCCGTCAGGGGTGCGGGGCTCTTTCTCAACGACACAGCCCGGGTCGATTTCATCGCTCCATCAAAGATGGACCAGCTGCTCTATATCTCCGGCGATGGACAGGCAGGGCGCATCGGCGCCCTCCTGCCCGAAGCGCTGGTGGTGCGGGCCCTTGATCACACGAACACCCCGAAGGGCGGTGTCGCCGTCGAATTCACGGTCGACGCCGGCGGGGGGCTGGTGAACAGACGGACGAAGAGCACGGTGTTTTCGGACACTGCCGGTTACGCGCGCATGCTCTGGAGCCTAGGCTCCGACGCCGGGGAACGGAACAACCATGTCACCGCCCGCATCCGCGGGGCGTTCTCCGCGCCGATCACCTTCACTGCCACCGCCCTGGCCGCCGATCCGGCGCAGTGGTTCATCCTCAGCGGCAACCACCAGACCGGAGTGGCCGGCCGGGCCCTGGCGGAGCCCTTCCGCATCGGGGTCCGCGACCAGAACGGCAATGACGTCAGCGATTTTCCGATCCTCTTCAGGACCATCCGCGGCGGGGGGCGCTTTGTTGATGCGCAGGAATACGGTACGCGCACCGGTCCCACAGGGCAGGCGTCAGCCCAGTTCACCCTGGGCGAACGGGCGGAGCTCCAGCAGGTTCAGGTCTTTTCCGTCACAGCCCCGCTCGAATCCCTGCTCTTCGAAGCGACGGCGACGCCGGAAGCCCCGGACCGCCTGGTCAGGGTGGGCGCAGAGAGCCTGACTGTCTCTCTGGCCGATCCGGAGGCAGTGGAGCTGGCTGTGCGGCTGGTGGACCGCTACGCCAATCCTGTGCCGGGCGTGGAAGTGGACATTTCGGCCCCGGATGGGGGACACGTGCTCTCACAGCCCGGCGCTCTCACCGATACGAAAGGCGAGGCGTACTTTCAGGTCTCGCCGGGTGAACTCCCAGGCGCCTATCACTTTGCCTGCCGGAGCGTCGGCGATATTACTTCTCTCTTTTATTTGACCGCCTTCCTCCCGCAAGTTAATCAGGCGCCGCTCATCACCGCTTTCTCCCCGGCCGATACCACCCTTATCGACATCACACCCGGCATGAGTCTGGAATTCCGGTTCGATGAGGTCGCGGATCCGGATGGCGACACGCTCTTCTTTCAGTGGATGGTCAATGGCGTGCCCGCCACCACCCGGAATGCACTCTCCCTGGTCGTCAATCCTACCCTCATTCCCCAGGACGGCGCCGCCCTGCGTGTTACTGGCAGCGTGAGCGACGGCGAGGAGACCGTGACGATCGGGTGGCGCTTCAGGATAATCATGACCGGGGTGAAAGACGGCGGGCAGGAGATGCCGCGGGTGGTGCAGATGGAACAGAACTATCCGAATCCCTTCAACAGCTCGACTACGCTGGCGGTGGCCCTCCCCGGCCGCAGCACAGCCTCGCTGCGCATCTACAGCCTTTCCGGTCAGATGGTCACTGTATTGTTCGAGGGGATCCTGGCGGAGGGGAACCACCGCTTTGTCTGGCAGGGGATGAATCAGAGAGGTGAGCCAATGCCTTCAGGAGTCTATTACGGCATCCTGCAGGCCGGAGAGGTGCGGCAGACCAGAAAAATCGTACTTATGAGGTAGGATTGGGGGTGTCGGAGGAGGATCGGCTTCCCACCACCCTGGCGGGGATGCCCAGAGCGATCGAATAGGGCGGGATATCTTTGGTCACCACTGCCGCCGCCCCGATCACCGAGCCGGTGCCGATGGTGACTCCGTCAAGGACCATCACCCCGGCTCCGAGCCAGCAGTCATCCTCGATCACCACCCCCCCCTTGCTCTCGTAGCCCTGGCGCATGATCGGCACATCGAGGCGGTCGAACTTGTGCTGGGCCCCGCCGATGTAGCAGTTGGCCGCCAGCAGCACATGCCGGCCGAAGCGGATCCGCGTCGTCGTCCCCAGGCGGCAGTTGGCGCCGATGTTGCTGTAATCCCCGATCTCAATCGTTCCGTTGCGCGTGCCCAGCACCGTGCCCCGCCCGAGCAGCACCTCCTCGCCGAGGGTGATGCCGCTCTGCTCGTCCCCCTGCGCCGAAAGCGAGCAGTACTCCTCGATGACGCAGCGCTTGCCGACAGCGATCTTGTGGGGGTGGCGCAGGGTGACGTTGCGGCTCCAGACCGCCCCCTTGCCCTGCTTGCGCAGCACCGCCGGCAGGAAGATCTGGCGCAGCCCGTAGCCGATCATCCCCGGCAGAGGCATGCAGAAGAGGGTGATGAATTCGTATTTGAAGAGGCGCCACAGCCTGAGCGGGCCGATGACGATGTCGGCGTACTTGTGCAGGGGCGACTTGCGGCGCCGCATGACATCCTCAAAGCCGCTGTAATACCTGACCTCGCCGGCCACATCCCCGGCGCCGATCTCGCGCTCCGGCTCCCGCCCCATCTTGACCTCCTGATCGATGCGAATCCCCAGGGTTGAATAGTAGATGCCGCCCAGAATCCCGGTCGCCAGGGCCTTGACGCGCATGAGCAGGGCCACCGAGAGGCCCACCGCACCGGTCAAACCCATGCGGTCAAAGGTGAAGAAGTAGGCCCACTCCGCCAGGCCGATCCCTCCGATCGAGATGGGCAGCATCATGATCACCATCACAATCGGGGTGATGATCAGGGCATCGATGAAGGAGAGGGGAGAACGGAAGGCGAGGGCGCTCACCCAGACGTTGACCACAGCCGCCAGATAAAAGAGGAAAGAGTTGGCCATTGCGAAGAGGAGGGCGCCGCGCTCGCTGCGGATGGAGAGGATCGCCTCCTGGAACTTTTTCAGCTTGAGGATGATTTTGTGCAGAATGCCGGCCGGGGCCTTGCGTTCCAGCCAGGCGAGATAACGCTCGTTGAGGACGACCACCAGCAGGGCGAGATAGCCGGCCACCGCCACCCCCATGGCCAGGGCAAGCCAGGGATCCCAGAGCTTGCCCAGAGCGGCGAGAAAAGCAGCCACCGCCAGGAGAATGAGTGCGGTCAAACCGGTGAAACGTTCAATAAAGACCGAAGCATAAGCCTTGGCGTTCTCCCCCGTCGATTTGCCCAGGGCCCAGGCGCGCACCACGTCGCCTCCGACATTGGTCGGCAGCACGGTATTGAAAAAATAACCCACCATGTAAAGCCAGAAGAGGCGCCAGCCCGAGGCGGTGATGCCCTGGGCGCGCAGGATGACCTGCCACTTCCAGGAGCTGAGCCAGATCAGCACCGGGGTGAGGGCGATCGAGAGGCTGAAATAAAACCAGTCCACCTGTTTGAGCGTCTGCCACAGCTTGCCGGGATCAACCTTGTACAGAACCCAGGCGATCAGGGCGATGCTGATCAGCCAGCGCAGGAGAACGGAGAGTGGTTTCTTGGCGGACATGATCGATGGACTCTCTCAAGAGAGCGCCCGGTCTCGCCGGGCGCCATGCAAGGGGTTATCCCAGGTACTCCCTGAGCACCTCGGCGGAGCGGCGCGCCTTTTCCTTTTCACGGGCGACCTGTGGCAGCATCGCCTCGCGGATGCGCTCGCGTTCGTGCCAGGCCGCGCTGATGCGGGCGTAAAAGCTCTCCACCGCCAGCTCCTTGAAATCGACCAGATGGGCCTCCATGCCGATGGTGCGCATGTAGCCCCGGTTCTTGGGATAGGTGACGATGCCCACCGGCGGAACTCCCATCGCCGAGGAGAGGATCAGGGAGTGGGTGCGCATCCCCGCAAAGAGCTGCAGCTTTTGCAGCACCGCGCAGATCTCCCGATAACTGTAGACCTTGTTGGAAATGAGACGGACGCGCTCGCGCTGATGGATCTTGCCGAGCACTGCGGAGGCGATGCCCATATCCATATGCTGGGTCTCGACGAAGAGGACATCCACATCCAGTTCCGTGATCACCTTGTCGACGGTGGCGGCATAGAGTTCGACCAGGTTTTCGCGGCCGAAGGTGCCGCCCTGGCGGACAAAGGCATCGACATAGCTGTTGACATTAAAGCCGATCACCGGACGGCCGCTGCTGAAGAGATCAGCTTCACGGCAGATCTCATCCAGCCGCGCCTCATCGACCGGCCTGGCGTTGAGGGCGCAGTCGGCCCCCTCGATCACCCGCGGATGATGAAATCCCTGGCGGTCGAGCAGCTCCACCGACTCCCGGTCGCGCAGGATGAGGGCGCTGGTGCTGTCGAGGATGGCCTGCAGGGCCGCATGGCCCGCCTGGGTCCGGATCGGCCCGAGGCTGCAGTTGTACAGCACCACCGGCACTCCCTTCCTGGAGGCGCGGGGAAGGAACCTGGAAAGGGTCCAGAGATAGTTGAAGAGAGGATTGTAGAGCTTGCGATCGAAAAGAATGGCATCGGTCACCAGGATCACATCCGCCGAGAGGGCGGCGCGCAGGACCGGCACCCCGAGAATCTTCATCGAGCCGTTCCAGGGCAGCATCGAGACCGTCTGCACCCGGTATTCGGCGAACTGGCGCTGCACGAATCCGGGATTGATGGTCGGGATCGTGAAAAGGGCGTCCGGATAGATCCTGGAGACATCCTCAAGCACCCCGCCGAGGATGGCGGCGTCGCCCGCATTGCGGCCGGAAAAATTGCCAATGACATTGATGGTTTTCATAACACCCGCTTGATTTTGATTCAGCATTAATCCAAGAGTCCGTTTTCCTTGTACCAGTAGGCCGTGCGGCGGATGCCGTGCTCCAGCTCCACTCGGGGCTGGAAGCCGAGCTCCCGCTTCGCCTTGCTGATATCAAAGGCCCGGTCCTTGACAAAGATGTCGACGCGCCGCCTGAAGATCGGCGGCTGCACCCGCAGGGGGATGCAGATCTTTTCGCAGAGCCAGCCGGCCGCATAGACCGGCCAGACCGGGGGATGCAATCGCGGCGGCCTGACCTCGAGGGCTTGAGCGACCATCCGGGCGAAGTCATTAAGGGTGAAATACTTCTCCCCGGCGATGATGTAGGTCTCTCCTGCCGCAGCGGGAGTCTCGCCGGCGAGGCGGAAGCCCTCGACCACGTCGGTGACGTAGCTGAGATGGTAGAGTACATTGCCCCCGCCGAACATGATGAACTTGCCCCGGTAGATCATCCGGTACATCTTGAGCATGCGTTCGTCGCCGGGTCCGTAGATGCCCACCGGCCTGACGATGGTGACCGGCAGCCCCTTCTCCCGGTTGTAAAAGAGCGCCACCTTTTCGCCCTCGGCCTTGGTCTCCTGATAGATATCCCCGGGCTTGATCGGGGCCTTTTCATCGGCCGGGGGCTTTTCGATGTGTCCGTGCACGCCGCAGGTGCTGCAGTGCACCACCCGGCGCACCCCCATCTCGAGGGCCGCGGCCATGACGTTCTCCGTGCCGGTGACATTGACGTCCCAGTAGGCCTGGTCGGGCTGATTGGCCTCCCGGTAGAGTGCAGCGATGTGATAGACCACATCGATGTTGCGCATCGCCTGGGCCAGATCCGCCTTGTACTTCAGATCCCCGGTGATGATGTCCACCCCTTTCGCCTTGAGGCGCGCGGTGTCGCTGGTGGGCCGCACAAAGGCGCGCACCGTATATCCCCGCTCTACAAGATGATCGACCATATAGCCGCCGGTGAATCCGGAGGCGCCGGTGACCAGAGCCCTCATCGTCTTTCTCCCTTTGGCTTATTTTTTCGCCAGCACGACCGCGGCATGGCCGAACTTGTTGCGGATACAGCCGGGCAGCAGATTGTAAACCGGCACGAAAAGATGGTTGAAGAACCACGCCAGTCCCCCCTTGCGCGGAGAAGGGGTGGCCCGGGTGTAGTCGAGAAAAACCTCCACCGAGCTGTACTCCTTGAAGAGCTCGCGCAGCTGTTTTTTGTCGTAGAGGCGGGTGATCGGGGCATCCTCGTGGGCGAACTCGAAATTGACCCGCCCGAGCTGGGTCAGCAGGATCTTCCACGAGTACTTGTAGTAGAGGGTGATGGCCGCCTCGCCGCCGGGCTTGAGCACCCGCTTGACCTCGGCGACCGCGTTCTCGGTGCTCTGGGTCTGGTGAAGCACGCCGAAGGATGCGACGATGTCGAAGGTGTTGTCCTCGAAGGGGAGCTGCTCCGCATTGCCGAGTTTGAGCTCGGCCTCGAGCTTGTTGTGCTCGAAATTGCCCCTGGCCAGCTCGAGCGCCCCCGAGGAGAGATCGATGCCGGAGACCTGCATCCCCGCCTGGGCCCAGGCGACCAGCTCCCAGCCCGCGCCGCAGCCGATCTCGAGCATCCTGCCCCCGGGATATTTGGCCGCCTCGCTGGCGATCAACCGGTAGCGATGCTCATAGTTCTTGCGGATGAAAGCCCCCACCGTGTCGTAGAATTCAGGGGAGCCGATCTGGCGGGGATCCCCCGTCCAGAACTGGGTGGTATTGACGTTGTCCGTCCAGTAGCGGCGCACCTCGTCGATGGTCTTTTCGTCGCTGCCCTTCCACAGATAAGAGCCGATGGTATCTGCCATAAAAACCTCAAGTTCCTGATCATTGGTGAATAATTAATTATTTACTGGCTTTCCCTACACGGTACACAATTTTGCGCAATTTTCAAAGCAGGAAATCTACGCCGGTTGATAGAGGCGTTTGAGATCGGCCAGCTCGCGCTGTATCCGCTGCGCATCCCAGCCCAGTTCAGCCGCCATGATCGCGGCCGCATCGGCCGCCGCCTCATCGCCCGGATACTCGCCCGAGCCCAACTCCGTGCGGCGCAGCACCACATCGGCCAGGGTCAGGGCCATTTCGTGACGGACGGCGTGAAGCACCTCGGCGCACAGCACCCGCTCCTGCCCGGCCACCGGCCGCAGCCACTCCCGCTCCCCCCCGCCGGCCTTGAAAACCTCGCCGACGCCGGTGCCGTAGTTGCGGGCCAGCTGCTCCATCTGCACCTCGCTGACCGGCTCGGGCCGCTCCGCCTGCTGGACCGCGAGAAAGCCGGCGAAATCCCCGACATCCCCTCCCCACACATGCCGCTTGCGGCCCGCTTTGCCATCGATCTTTTTACCAAGCTTGCGGCCCACCGCCCGCACCGCGGCTTCGGCCACACCCCTGGCGGTCGTATATTTTACGCTCAAAATGCTGAGCAGTCCGGACACCCCCTGCTCCTGCTCATGGTCGTGGATCCGGAAGTGCTTGGTGATGCTGACATCCCCGCTGCCGGGATTGACTCCCGCCATCGGGAGCAGTCCACCGTAGAAAAAGGTCACCTCCTCGCGGCGGATATCCGCCCCCGGCATCGCCTCGTTGACCTCGCGGAGAAAACTAACAATATCGGCCTCGCTCACCCGGTACTCCCCGGCCGTGCCCTGCCAGGGGCGATGGTCCGTGCCAATCATGGTATAGTCCCGCCAGGGCACCACGAAGAGCAGGCGCGAGCCCTTTTTGATCAGGGCATCCTTGTCCTTGAACTCCCTCTTGCTGTTGACGCCGAAGGCGTAGGCCTCGCTCAACCGGCGCTTGACGACCAGATTGAGGGCGGTCGAGAAGGGCTGCTCGGACGGGCGCCTTTCGCCAAGCCGGGCAAAGAGGTCGTTGATCCAGGGGCCGGCACAGGTAAGGGTCATACGGGCGCGGATCTCCACGGTCCCGCCGCCGATCCCGTCCCGGGCGCGCACCCCCATCACCCGCCCCTCCTGGAGGAGAAACTCCTCCGCGGCGAGATGGTTGGCCGCCACCGCCCCCTGCTCCACCGCCGAGCGCACAAAGGCCAGGGCCAGCCGCTCCGAATTGTACATGGTCGCATCGTACCAGACCGCCCCGCCGTTGAGACGCTGCTTCTCGACGTGCGGGACGAGGTCAAGGAAACGCTGCCGCGAAATCACCCGGCCCATCGGCAGGGTGTGCCCCGGATCGGCGCCCAGATTGCGGTCGGCGCTGAGCACATCATTCATCAGCATGGCGATACGCATCACCTCCGGCCCCTTGATGGCATGCCCGTAGGTCGGCATGACGCAGGGCAGGGGATGGACCAGATGGGGGGCGATGCGCAGCAGAACCCTGCGCTCGGCGATCGATTCGCGCATGCGTTTGAGGTCGGCGTGCTGCAGGTAGCGCAGTCCGCCGTGCACAATCTTGAGGCTGTTGCCCGAAGTGCCCGAGGCAAAATCATTCTTTTCGATCAGGGCCACCGAAAGGCCGGCCAGGGCCGCCTCGCGCGCCGCAGTGGCTCCATAGATCCCCCCGCCAACGATGAGAAGGTCGAATTCTTTTTGGCCAAGCTGGTTGAGGTCGCGTTGCATGATCTCTCCTGTTAAACAGCCCCCTCCTCCCCGGCGCGGGACTGTGGTGAAATAAAGACTCCATGCGGCGGATTCATGCTCCGCCGCCCCTTTGCACTGGCATCAGCGCATGTATTGGTGATGCCACATCTGAAACATCAGCAGCGCCCAGAGACGATGGCTGTGATTCTCGCGCCCGTCCAGGTGCTCCCCGATCAGCCGCTGCACATGGGCGGGCTCGAACCAGCCTGTCGCCGCCAGGGCCGACGGTGATAGAAAATCGAGCAGCATCGGCTTGAGCTCCCCCTTCATCCAGCTCTTGATCGGGATGCTGAATCCCTCCTTGCGCCGGTCGAGGATCTCGTCCGGCAGGATGCCCCGGAAGGCCCGCTTGAGGATGTACTTGCTGCGCTTGCCGTTGAGGCGCAGGTGCGGGGGCAGCGAGGCGCAGAACTCGACCAGGCGGTAGTCCAGGAACGGGGCGCGCGCCTCCAGCGAAACCGCCATCGACATGCGGTCGACCTTGACCATGATATCGTCGGCCAGATAGGTGACGATGTCGACATACTCCTGCTGGTCGAGGGGTTCCGGCGAATCGCAGGCGGCGAAAGCCTGACGGATGAATCCATAGGGATCCTGGTCCGCAAGCGCCTCGCCCAGGGCCGGGCTGTAGAGCAGCCCCTTTTCAGCCTCCTGGAGAAAGATCATCCAGCGCACGTGCTGGAGATCGGCGGGCAGGCGGCAGCCCTCGATGAAACGCCGCGACTTGTTGATAAACCCCTTTTTCTTCTCGGTCGGGGGCAGCAGGGCGACCAGGGGCTCGATCGCCCCCTTGCGCAGCCAGCCCGGCAGCCGGGCGTAGCGGCGCGCCATGCGTTCGGCGATGTAGGTTTCGTAGCCCCCCAGCAGCTCGTCGCCGCCGTCGCCCGAGAGGACCACCGTGACGTGCTTGCGCGCCATCTCCGAGACCATCCAGGTCGGGAAGACGCTGAAATCCCCGAGCGGCTCGTCGAGCTGGCGGACAATGCGTTCGGTCAGCCCCACGGCGTCCGGGGTGATGATCTCCTCGTGGTGCTCGGTGCCGAAGTGGCGCGCCACCATGCGGGCCCAGGGCAGCTCGTTGTAGGTGGCATTGTCAAAGCCGATCGAATAGCTTTTCACCCCCTTCTCGGCGGTCTGGCTCATCATCGCCACCACCGCGCTCGAATCGAGACCGCCGCTGAGAAAAGCCCCGAGGGGCACCTCGCTCATCAGCCGGATGCGGACGGCGTCGCGCAGTAGATCGAGAAACTCGGCCGCCAGATCGGCCTCGGAGGCGGCGCTGGCGCGATAGTGCAGCTGCCAGTAGCGCCGGATGCGCAGCCCCTCCCGGTCCAGGCTGAGCCAGTGGCCCTGGGGCAGCTTGCGGATCCCCTTGAAGATGCTGAGGGGCGCGGGGATGTATTCATAGGTCAGATAAGCGTCGAGCGCGCGGGGATCGACCTCGCGCGGGATCTCCCGCAAACGCAGAATCGCCTTGATCTCGGAGGCGAAGACCAGCCGCCTGCCGTCGAAATGGTAGTAGAGGGGCTTTTTGCCGATGCGGTCGCGGGCGATGAAGAGGCGCTGACGCCTGGCATCCCAGATGGCGAAGGCGAACATGCCGTTGAGGTGCGAAGGACAGTTCTCGCCGTACTCCTCATAGGCGTGGAGGATGGCCTCGGTGTCGCTGCGGGTGCGGAAACGGTGGCCGCGCTTTTCGAGATCACGCTTGAGTTCAAGGTGGTTATAGATCTCGCCATTGAGGACGATGACGGCATCGCCCTCCTCATTGAAGATCGGCTGGCGGCCGGTGGCGAGATCGATGATGGCGAGGCGGCGCATGCCCAGGCCGACGGGGCCGTGGATGTACTGCCCCTCATCATCGGGGCCGCGGTGGATGATGGCGTCGCACATGGCCTTTATATCGGCCCCGGCCACCGCTGCTCCGCTCTCCCGGTTGTAGATGCCGCAGATTCCGCACATACCCGTCTACCCCCGCCCCGTCCGCTGCCCGGGCAGCCGGTTACAGCACCGGCGCCGTACGCTCTGCACCCGCTCCCTGAGGCCGCTCAATTGGGCTGCCCCGCCGCATGGGCCACGATCCACTGCACGCGGCGCAGATACTCCGTATAGCTGTACGCCCTCTCGGCCAGGGCCGCCGCCGCAGCGATCCGGGCCGCCGACTCTGGCCGCTCCACCAGCGCCCGGCGCATCCCGTCGGCAAAACCCTCGGCAGTGACATCAGCCAGAATGGCGACCTCATCATTGAGGATCTGGGTGTGGGTGATGTGGCGCGTGGCGACGATCACCCGACCTGATCGCAGGTAGGAGTAGATCTTGAGGGGAGAATTGGTGCCGCTCAGCCGCGGCGAGACCAGCACTTCCGCCAGATCGATAAAGGCGGGGATGAGCTGGGGCTGGACAAAGCCGGTGAAACGGAAGCGCTCCGCCACCCCGTGCTGCCGCGTCAGGGCCTTGCAGGCCTCCACCTGTTCCGGGCTGCCGCCCACAAGCAGAAAGCGGACATCGTCCATCCCCCCGCCAGCGAACAGCTGCGCGGCGCTCTCAATGAGCAGGGGGATGCCCTGATAGGCCTCGAGGGTGCCATAGTAGAGGATGATGCGGCTGGAGCCCAACTCGTACTGCTGCCGCAGCCGGGCGGCATTGGCCTCATCGGGGGGGAAGAGCAAAGCATTGTCAGCCACGTTCTCGATGAGCAGGCTGGTTTTGCCCGGAAATTTTTCTTCCACGTAGTTCTGCAGCTCGGGGCAGATGGTGATCACCGCCGCGGCCTGGTGGATGGTCCGCGCCTCGAGGCGCTCGAAGGCCCCGACCAGAAGGCGCGAGCGGGAAAAGCGGAAATTGTGCAGCTGCTGGGGCAGCGATGAGTGCATATCATAGAGATGCGGCATCCCGTAACGGCGCGCCAGATTGACCCCGAAAAAGCCCGCCTCCTCGTGGGTGTGAAGCAGGTCATAGCCGCCTCGGGCAGCCTGCTGCCGGGCCCGTCGGTACAGCACCGCATCGAGGGCGATCTTGGCCCCGCTGGGGCCGATCTTGACCTTTTTGATGCCTGGCACAGAGGCGGCGCGGAGGATGCGCAGACCGGGCATCGGCACATCCTGGCCGATGGGATAGGTGACCAGATCGACACTGTGGCCGAGCAGGCTCAGGGCCTTGATCCGGTGCAGGACACTGAAAGGAGTGCCGCGAGGCTGAAACCAGGGTTGGGGCGCCACCATCAGAATGCGCAGCTTCTTGCCCACCTCCGGCAGGGTATAGTTGATCATCTCCTCACTCTCCTCACTCAGCCCCGTACCCGGTCACGACGACGAACATCGTCTTGAACAGAATCTTGATATCCAGCCAGAGCGACCAGTTATCGATATATTCCAGATCCATCTTCATCCATTTGTCGAATCCAATCTTGTTGCGGCCGCTCACCTGCCAGATGCAGGTGATGCCCGGCTTGAGGCTCAGGCGGCGCCGCTGCCAGACCTTGTAGGCCTCGACCTCACCGACCAGAGGCGGCCGCGGACCGACCACGCTCATGTCGCCCATCAGGACATTGATAAACTGGGGCAGCTCGTCGATGCTGGTCTTGCGGATGATATATCCGATCGAGGTGATGCGCGGATCACGCTTGATCTTGAAGACCGGGCCGTCCATCTCGTTGCGGTGCATGAGCTCCATTTTCCGCGCCTCGGCATCGACCACCATCGAACGGAACTTATAAAGGGTGAATTTGCGCCCGTTGAGGCCGATGCGAGTCTGCTTGAAGAGCACCGGACCCCGCGAGGTGGCCTTGATGAGCACGGCGACCAGCAACAGCAACGGCGAGAAGATGATCAGGGTCGAAGCCGAAATGGTCAGGTCCATGATCCGCTTGATGAAAAGCTGCCACTCCTTGGCATGAAAGGTCTCGAACTCGAGCAGGGGAAAACCGTTGAAATCGGTCTGCCGGGTGCGGGCGATGTGCAGGTTGAAGAGATCGAGGGCGATCGAGGTGGAGATGCCCAGCTCCTCGCAGGAGAGGATCGCCTCTTCGATGCGGTGGAGCCAGAGCCGCGGCACGACAAAGATCACCCGGTCGATCACCAGCCGCTTGACAATGAATGGGATGTCCTGGATGCGGCCGATCACCCGGTAGCCGTCGACCTCCTTGCCGTACATGCCGTGCTCGTCGTCGATGAGGCCGACGATGTGCAGCCCCCAGTTGGAATGCAGCTTGATAGCGCGGATGAAATCGCGCGCCCGCTTGCCGGTGCCGACAATGAGCAGGTTCTCCCGGTTGTAGCCGCGGCTGTGGATGCGGTCGAGGAAAAGCAGCAGGAGCTTGCGCTCTAGCAGCAGGAGGGCAAAGGCGAGAATGACAAAGACTGAAAAATAGAGGCGGCTGGCCAGTTCGAGCTTGAGGATGAAGATCAGGCTTCCGGACGCGATGGTCGCCCAGACCGTCGAGACGAAGAGAAGCCAGGTATACTTGCGGAAGGAGCGGGTGCGATAATTGCGGTAAATGCCGTAAAGGGAGAAAATCCCCGCCCAGATGATGGGGAAGCCGATGATCATCATCCAGTAGTTGGAGGCGAAATAGAGGAATCCCGAAAAGGTCGGGGAGACCGCGTAGGCCTTGACGTTGAGTTCGGCGACCGTCCGGATGAACTCGTCGACGAAATAGGCGAGGGGAAAGGTCAAGAGCAGGGTCAGGACATCCGCCACCCGCATCACATTCCCCAGGAATCTTTCCTTCTCAGAGACCATACCACTCACTTCATCAAAATTCACAGGTCAGCGCCTGCAGGGCAGTCTGACCGCACAACCGGGCAATGGATGCACTATTTATGTCGGCTCTTGTACCATTCAGCAAACAGGCCGATGCCGCGCTCAATCGGGGTCGAGGGGCGGTAATCGAGCTCCCTGCGCGCCAGGCTGATGTCGGCATAGGTGATGGGCACATCCCCGGGCTGGTCGGGATGGAACTCGAGCACGGCCTTGCGCCCGAGCCCCTCTTCGAGCAGATGGATGAGCTCGAGCAGCTCGATGGTGTTGGATTCGCCCAGGTTATAGATATGATAGCCCTCGCAGCGGAGCAGGGCGGCGTACAGTCCCTCAATGATGTCGTCGATATAGGTATAGTCGCGGCGCGAACGGCCGTCACCGAAAACCGGCACCGGCTGCCCCGAGCAGATGAGCCGGGCGAATTTGTGGATCGCCATGTCGGGCCGCTGGCGCGGGCCGTAGACCGTGAAAAAACGCATGCAGCTGATCGAAAGGCCGTAGAGATGGTGCCAGGTGTAGGCCATCAGCTCCCCCGCCTTTTTGGTCGCTGCATAGGGCGAGATCGGATGATCGACCGGATCGCTCTCGGAAAAGGGGACCTTGCTGTTGCTGCCGTAGACCGACGAGGAGGAGGCGGAGACGATCCTGCCCACTCCATGCCGGCGGGCGGCCTCAAGGATGTGCATCGTCCCGAGCACATTCACCTGCTCGTAGAGCAGGGGCTCCCGGATCGAAGGCCGCACCCCGGCGCGCGCGGCGAGATGGACCACGCTGTCATAGCTCCGCTCGGCGAAGAGATTCTCCACCGCCGGCCAGTCGACGATGTCGCCCTCGATGAGCCGGTAGCGGGGATGATCGAGAAAGGGCTGAACGTTCTCGCGTTTGAGGGCGGGGTCGTAATAGGTGTTGAAATTGTCCAGACAGTCGACCTCATGCCCCTCATCGAGCAGCTTGCGGGAAAAATGGGAACCGATGAAACCGGCACCGCCGGTCAGGAGAAGATGCATGGTCGCGTCCGGCCTTTCGCTTAATAATGGTAATAGCTGTAGTTCTGCACCAGCTGGGTGTCGGAGCTGTTGAGGACCGCACCGACCAGTTTGACAGGGACGGTATGAAAGATTTCCATCTTCTCCTTGGCCTTGCCGATTTTGGTCTTGCCCGCGCGCACAACCAGCACGACGGCGTTGACCTGGGTGCCCAACACGACAGCATCGGTCGCCGCATCCAGAGGGGGCGTATCGAAGAGGACGATATCGAACTTGCGGCTCGCCTCGTCAAGGAAGCGGCGCATCAGGGGCGAACCCAGCAGCTCAGAGGGGTTGGGCAGCAGCACCCCGCAGCTGATGAAGGAGAGATTGGGCACGTGGGTCTGCTGTACGATCGAGGAGAGGGTGACGCTGGAACTGAGATAGTTGGCCAGCCCCGGCTCGCGGTGCATCTGAAAGGTGTTGTGCAGCACCCCGCGGCGGAGATCGGCGTCGACCAGCAGGGTGTTGGTGCGCTGCTGGGCGAAGATGATCGCCAGATTCGAAGCGGTGAAGGACTTGCCCTCCTCCGGGGCGACGCTGGTGATGGCGATGGAGTGGGGCCGCTCGTGGGTCCGCGAAAAAATGATCTGGGTGCGCAGGGAGCGGTAGGCCTCACCGATCGGGGTGGGCGAATAATCATGGGTCACCAGCTGCCGGTCGATCTGCTTGGCCTTTTCATGATCGTGATACTCGGGGATGTCCTTGAAATCCACATTGGGGATCGCCCCAAGCACCTTGAGATTGAGGTGGCGCTCCACATCCCCGGGGGTGCGGATGTGGCGGTCGGCAAGATCGATCCCGAGCGACAGCGCCAGCCCCGCCACCAGGCCGAGCGCGGCCCCGATAAAGATCTTGGTCGACTGGCTCGGGTTGATCGGCACGGTCGGCTTGATCGCCCGGTCCAGAACCGCAATGTCCTCGCCCTCGCCACCGTCGGCGATCTCCAGCTTTTGCAGCTTGGTGTAAAGGGCAGTGTAATGGTCCTCGCTGACCTTCTTGTTGCGTTCCAGCTCCATCAGACGATACTCGTCCTCAGGCAGCATGCGCTGCTGGGACTGGATATCCGCCATCTTGATCCGGGTCTCGCTCTCCTTTTGCGCCAGGGTGTTGCGGTAATTGGAGGCGAAGGCGATGATGTTGTCCTGGGTCTCGCGGATGCTCGTGCGCAGGCTGACCAGGGGGGCATAATCGTTCGAATAGTCGCGCATCAGATCCTGGAGCTGCTTCTCCTGGCTGTCGAGCTGATCGCGCAGCAGGGCCAGGGCGGGCTCATCGCGCATGGCGGAAAAATTGGCGAGCTGGCGGACGATCAGCCGCCGGTACTGCTCCGGGTCCGAACCGACCACCGGCTCGCCCAGCTTCTCGAGGAGCTGGGTCAGCTGCTGGCGCTGCTGGGGGATCTCGCGCAGGGTATAGCTGTTGCGCTGCATCTCGTCGAGGATGGTCTTCTTGGCGGCATCGAGGGAGAGGGGATACTTGGAATAGAAATTGCGCAGATCGGCATCGGCCGCACGCACTTTCTCGGCGGCGACCTCGAGGCTGCCCTCGAGCCGCTTGCGATAAGAGTTGGCATCCCGGTCCCTGAGCATCAGGGTCTCCTGGACGTAGATGTCGGCGATCTGGTTGAGCTGGTCGGCGAGATGATCGCGGTCCTCCCCCTTGATGGTCAGCTTCATCAGGTTTCCGTTCTTGCTCACCTCGGCGGTGACCATGGTGTTCAGTTCGGCGACCGCCCGCTCGAAGGGACGGATCTTGAAGGTGACGAACTGGGAGTGCTCAACCCACTTGGGATTGAGACGGAAAGTGAAACCTTCGTAGGTGTACTCGCGGGAGATGACATCCCAGACGCTCATGCTGTCCAGCAGGGTCTCCTCGGGATAGTCGACCGAAAAAATGGAGAAGGTACCGTTGTCATCGACCTGGATCTTGTACTTGCCCGGGGTCGGACTGGTGGTGGTATGAAACTCGCTGAAAACATCGCCGAGGGGGCCGGCCTTGGTCCCCATCTGCAGGGCCAGGCCCATACGCGCAGCGACGCGCTCGGCAAAGCTGCGGCTGCGCAGCTCGGCCTGACGATCACGGCTGAGAATGCTCTCGGCATCGGAGTCGAAACTGCGGGTTTTGATGGTGGCAAAGGTGCTGTAGACCGGCTTTTCGTTCTTGGAGTCCCAGAAAAACCAGGCCGCGCCGATGAGGGTCAGAAGCAAGATGATCCACTTGCGCTTCCAGAACCCGTTGAAAAACTTGCCGAAATCCATGGGAGTGGACTGCTGCTCGCCGGCGGGCATTAAAAGATCGAGATCATCCATGTCAGCAAAAAACCGTTAGAGGGAATTTGAATTGTCATTCCTGTTATAATTGATCAGGACAAAATAAAAGGTGAACAGGGACATGGCGAACTGGATGTAGCGGATGATGGTATCGAACGAAAGCCGGTTCACCCGCGGGGCGACGATTTCATCGCCCGACTGCAGCCCGAGTTCGTAAAGCGACTGGCCGCGATAAAAGGCATCCCCGAATCCGCGATAGAGCGCCTGGCCGTTGCGCAGAATGAACATATCCTCATAGGAAGAGAGCGAGTGCAGCCCCCCCACCTCCTTGATCACCTCCCAGAAGGAGATGTTGGGATTGAAGCGGTAGAGTCCGGGCTGGCTAAAGCCCCCCTTGAGTTCGAGGCGGATGAGGGGGACGACGATGATGAAGGGGTCCTTGGCGAAGGGCTTGAACTTTTCCTGCAGGACCTGGGCGATCTCCTCTGCCTTGAGCCCCGCGATCTGCACGCGGCCGAGGGGGCCCAGGGTGATCTGGCCCAGGCCGTCGACGACGAACTCCTTGTCGTGATAATTGCTGACGAACTTACCCTTCTCCGAGGGGAAGAGATTCTCGTAGATGTAGAGATGAATCGCATCGCCCGGGGTCACCCGCAGCGCCTCGGGAGAGAACTCGGGCGATGCGGTTTGGGCATTTCCCTGAACGGCGCCGAGCAGCAGGGCCGCCATATACCCGTAAACAAAGAACAACGGGCGTTTCATTTCAATCTCCTCTTCTGTATGCCGCCAGGAAACCCGGCGAGTGGAGGAACGGGAACAAGGGATCCAAGGCCTTCCGGCCGGAGGAGCCGGATCAGCGGGAGCGGTAAAAGCGGTAGCGCTTCGCCCTGGTCTCCAGTCCGAGCCGCTTCAGGATGCCGCGCAGCTTGAAAAACCCGATTCGTGTATAGCCGAACCTGGGCGAGTTGAGCTGCCGCTTGATGCCCCAGGGCGTCATGAGCGGGTTCTCGGTCACCAGCTTTTTGATTTTTTCGTTGAGAGGCAGATCGACATCGTCGATGCCTCGGCCTCGGGCGATGGTGATATTGCGGTTGGTGCGGCTTTCCTTGTTCGCCGGGGGGATGTAATCAGCGGGATTTTCGACAACACGATCCGTCTCCCAGGCCGGCACCGCCTTGCCGGCGGCGGCCCCTTCTGCCAGGGAGGCCCGCAAATCCACGCCCTGACAAAAGTCGTAATCGTCAATGGCCTCTTCGAGCGAGTCGTAGCAGGTCAGGATCCGATTGAACTCGAGCATTTCGAACACTTCATTCACTTCCGGGATCATCTGAATAATTTTGAGATCACCGCCCTGCTCGCGCAGGCCGCGAATCTCCCCAACAAATACCCCCCACCCCGCGCTGCTGACATAGTTAACCGCCCCCAGATCGATGATGATCTGGGTGACCCCGTCGTGAATGATCTCGGTCAGCATGCGCTGCAATTCAGGAGAGGTCGTCGTATCCACATAGCCCCGGACCCGGAACAAGCCGATATCGCGCAGGGCGCCGACACGGTCTACTGTTATTTCTATACCATCCATCCAATGCCTGTTTGCTTGAAGACGCCATGACCGGACGCGCAGCCGGGCATTCCTCTCCCCGTAACCCGGCGCGGCCGTTAGCCCTCTTTATGCAAAGTTAATGCCAGCAAATCTGCGGCCAGGCCATCGTTCCCGCGGTTCGCGCCGCAGGATGCTGAAGGTCTATCTACTTGTAACTTTTTATATTAAAAGATGGTGCCGCCGCAAGCCCCCGCGTTCGCTGCCGCCGGTTTTGCCCCGCCGTCGCCCTTTTTTGTCGTTCTGCAAGACATATTTGTATCAGATTGAAACACAATCTCAAGCCGGGGGCAAAACAAAAACCCCCGGGATCCAGGGGTATTTGCCCGGGCATGCCGGATGTCTGAGGGGAGGATAGCGAGTCGCAGGAGGCGGGCCGGGAATTTTATCCGGCCTATTTTTTCTTCTTGGCCGTTTCCAGTTTGAGATAGAGCCTGATATATTTGTCGGCGGCGAGCTGCCATGAGAAATCCTGCTTCATGCAGCGTTTGATCAGCTTCTGCCAGCCCTTCTCGTCGCGGAAAGCCTCGACCGCGCGGCGCACTGCATCGACCATCGCCTTGGCTTTATATTCAGCGAAAACAAAGCCATTGCCGTTAGTGGGATCCGCATCGGCGTCGATGATGGTGTCGGCCAGGCCTCCGGTCTTGCGCACGATCGGGATGGTGCCGTATTTGAGGCTGTACATCTGATTGAGGCCGCAGGGCTCGTAGAGCGAGGGCATCAGGAACATATCGCTGCCCGCCTCAATCAGGTGGGCGAGGGTATCATCAAATTTGAGAAAGAGGGCCACCTGCTTGGGATGGGCCTTGGCCAGTTTTTCGAGCTGCTTGTGATAGACGGGATCGCCGGTGCCGAGGATGACCAGCTGGATCTTGAGCTTGAGCAGGTCGTCGATCGCCGCGGCGACGAGGTCGAACCCCTTCTGACTGGTCAGCCTGGAGATCATGCCGACGACGGGCACCGTCGGATCGAAGGGAAAGCCGGCCTCCTTGGCGAGGGCCTTTTTATTCTTCTCCTTGTCCTTGAGGGTCGCAGCACTGTATTTGACCGGAATAAGAGCATCCTTCTCGGGATTCCAGATGCCGTAATCGACTCCATTAAGGATGCCGCACAGGTCCTCCTTGCGCTCCAGCAGCACACCCTGCAGGCCGCAGCCCAGTTCGGGATCGCTCTGAATCTCCGCGGAGTAGGTCGGGCTGACCGTGGTGATCAGATCGGCGCTCCTGATCCCGGCCTTGAGAAAGCTGACCTTGCCATAAAACTCGAGATCGGTGCCCGCCTGGCCGAGCTCCGCCGCCAGCCCCAGCTCGGGAAGCACGCTCTGCGGAAAAATCCCCTGAAAGGCGAGATTGTGGATGGAGAGCACCGTGATCGCCTTGGCGAAAAAGGGATCATCCTGGTAGTGGTTCTTCAACAGCCAGGGGATGAGGGCGGTCTGCCAGTCATTGCAGTGGATGATGTGGGGTTCCCAGTGCAGCAGCTTGATCGTTTCCAGAACCGCCTTGCAAAAGAGGAAAAAGCGCTGGGCGTTGTCGGGAAAGTCCTTGCCGGTGGCGGAGTCGACGTAGTAATCGCTGCGTTCGAAGAAGGGCTTGTAATCGAGGAAATAGACCTGGACCTTGGTCTCGGGAAGAAAAGCCGATTTGGCGCTGACGACATGTTCCTGACCGCCGACGCCGATGGGGATGTCCTTGAGACGGATGACCTCACGCAGGGTATAGCGCCTTTCGCTGATGTTGCCATATTTGGGCATCATCACCCGGACATCATGCCCCTGCTCAAAGAGAGCCTTGGGAAGAGCGCTGGCGACATCGGCCAGCCCCCCGGTCTTGGCAAATGGTGCTACTTCAGTCGATAGATAGAGAACCCTCAGCCGGTTTTTCATCCTTGTTCAGTCCGATTTTTTGCACGAGGTGACGGAATTGACGAGATGTAAGGTCAAGAAAGTTCTGGTCTTAATAAATTATTAAAAATTCATGACAAATGCAATAAAAAAAAGGGTGGCGCCAGCGCCACCCTGATGGAAAACTCCTGCCCCCGGACGGGACGAGCCTGCCGGTCCCCCCGCCTCACAGGGTCTGCAGATAGTACTGCGCCCGGGAGATGAACTCACTCTCGGGATAGGTATCGACCAGCTTCTGAAACTCGGCTTTGGCCTTTTCGACATTGCCGATGCGGGTGTAGCAGAGCCCAAGCTTGAGCTGGGCGTCGTCATTCTTGTCGGAATCGTTGAAGGTGAAGATCTTTTCGAATTCAACGATCGCCTGGTTGTAGGCGCGCATGCCGTAGTAGCACTCCCCGATCCAGTACTGGCAGTTGTCGGCGAGCTTGTGGCTCGAATCGGTCGAGAGCAGGGCGGCGAATTCCTGAATGGCCTCCTTGTAGCGGCGGGATTCATAGAGGGCGCGCGCCCGGTCATAGCGCTCCTGAAAGGTGCCGCTGCCGGAGACGGGGGTCCGGACCGGCTTGATCTCCATCGGCGGTTCGGCGCTCTCCGCCGCGTTGAGCTGGCGGTCGCGCTCGGCCAGCTCCGCCTTGAGATTGGCGATCTCGATGTCCCTCTCCTTGAGGGCCTCCTCGAGCCGCTTGCGATCCTCTTCGAGACCCGCTGCAGTGGGCTGAGGGGCCGCCTCGACGGCGCTCTCACTCTTGTTGAGGCCGAGCAGTCGCATCACCTCGTCCTCGTCGCTGCTCTTGTTCGCCGTCTGGGTGTCTGTGGTGGCCTTCTCTTCAGCACCGGAGAGGGCAGCCTGTTCTGTAGCCAACGAGACCTGCCGGGAGCTGCTGCAGCCGCTCCACACCACAACCATCGCCGCTAACGCCATCCCGCCGAGAATCCTGACAATAGGCTCTCTTTTCATACATCTCTCCTACAGATCTTGAGTGGCAGTTGATACCCGTGTGCCAGATGCAAAGATGCAGGGCCGGATCCATACGGCCTCAAAAGGGCAAAAAAGTACTATTTTTACCTAACTTAAAATATCATTGTCGCCCTTTAAAGTCAAGAAATATTTTATTATTTACCTGGCGCCGCCCCCACCCGCTCCCGGCGCTCCTGCCGGACCAGCAAAAAGATGCCGATGACGATAAAGGCCAGGCTGATCCCCTGGTTCATGCTCAACCCCTTGGCCCCGAGCGGAAGCAGGATCATCGAACTCTCATAGTAGCGGAAGAGGTCGATGATAAAGCGGCCGACTCCGTAAAAGATGAAAAAGAGATAGAGCAGAAAGCCGTCGTATTTGGGCTTGCGGTCGATGACCAGCATGATGATGAAGACGAGCAGGGCATAGGCCGAGGAGTAGAGCTGGGCGGGATGGATGTGGATGCCCTGGTACATCGCCCCGGCCGGACTGTCGGGAGGAAAGACCACGCACAGGGGGCCGTCACAGGGGATGCCGTAACAGCAGCCGTTCAGGTAGCAGCCGATGCGCGTGATGGCCTCACCGAGAAAGAAGAGGGGGATGATGGTGTCGGCAATCCGGAGAATGGGCTGCTTTTTGGCGCGCAGATAGAGCAGGGAGCAGACGACGGCAAGGACCACCCCGCCGAGCATGGTCAGGCCGGCGATGCCGATCTGGCCGTTGCTCTGAAAGGGATTGAAGGTGTCGGTCCAGTGGCCGGCGAACTCGTCGAGGTGAAAGATGACATACATAAAGCGCGCCCCGATGATCGAGGCGAGGATGATCACCACCGAAAGATCCATGATCTTCTCGGGATCGATCCCGCGCTTGCGGCCGCGCCGCACCGCCAGATAGATGCCGAGGAGAAAGGAGATGGCGAGGGCGAATCCGTAGGAACGCATCTCGAAGGCGCCGATTTTAAAGAGCACGGGGTGCATGAAAATTCCTCCGCAAGAGAGTGATCAGCAGTGGTTCCGAGGGAGAACGCCGGAGTGCAGGCTACAGTCCCGCCGCCGATGTTTCAGCCGGAATCAGAAATAACGCTGGGTGATGGCGTTCGAAAGCAGGGCCGCCATGGTCATATTGGTCAACATCGCCGACCCCCCGTAGCTGATAAAGGGGAGTGGGACCCCCGTCACCGGCATGATTCCCATGGTCATGCCGAGATTGACGATCGCCTGAAAAGCGAAAATGGTCGCCATACCCATCGCGGCCAGGCTGGCGAAACGGTAGCTGCTGGAAGCGGCGATCTTGATGGCGCGCATGATGAAAACAAAAAAGAGGGCGAGGACGGCCAGCGAACCGATAAAGCCCCACTCCTCAGCGAGCACGGAAAAGATGAAATCGGTATGCTGCGCCGGCAGAAAACGCAGCTGGGTCTGGGTGCCGTGCAGCAGCCCCTTGCCGAAAATACCCCCGGAGCCGATCGCCACCATCGACTGGATGATCTGATAGCCCACTCCGCGCGGATCCTCGACCAGCCCGAGAAAGGTGAGGATGCGCTGCTGCTGATAGCCATGCAGGCCGCTCCACACCAGGGGGGAGAGGGTGCCGACGAAGACATTCATCACAAAAACCGTCCAGGCCACCCGCTTGCCGCGCCGGGAGAGATAGAGGACCACGCTGATGAGCAGAATGACGGCGCTGAAGGCGTAATAATTGAACGAGGCCAGAAAGGCAAAGAGGGGCGCAACCACGACAAAGATGGTGAAGGGACTGAGGCCGCGCCAGTAGAGCACCGGGATGACCATCGAAAGATAGACCAGACTGGTGCCGAGATCGGGCTGTTTGAGCACCAGCACAAAGGGGGCGAGGACGATGGCGAAGGCAATGAGCAGGTTCTTCAGCCGGTTGGGATTGGCATGCTCAGGCGAAAGAAAGCGGGCCAGGGTCAGCACCACTATCGGCTTCATGAACTCTGAGGGCTGAACCTTGATCCCTCCCACCTCGAACCAGCGCTGCGCCCCGCCGCTGATCGAACCCACCAGATCGATGCCCAGAATCATCACCAGCAGGATGCCGTAAAGGGGATAGGCGAGCGAGAAGATGATATGCAGCGGCACATAGGTGAGGGCGAAGAAGAGCAGCAAACCGGCCACAACCCAGATGATCTGCTTGTAAAAATTGTCATGGATCGCCGCCACCCTGCTGCCATGGGTCGCGCTGTAAACCGCCAGCAGACTGAAGAGGGAAAAAAGCAGGACGCAGATCAGGATGACCTTGTCCACCCGGGTATTGCGGATCTCATCGAGCATGGTGCACTCTCTAGGGTTTGGGCGCCGCAGCCAGCGCTGGCGACTTTTTTTGCAGATCGAAATAGCGGCGCAGCAGCCGCCCGGCGATCGGCCCGGAGGTCGCCCCGCCGCCGCCGCCGTTCTCGACCAGAACGCAGATCGCCACCTCGGGATGGTCAAAGGGAGCGAAGCCGACATACCAGGCGTGCGGCTCACCGTGGGGATTCTGCGCAGTGCCGGTCTTGCCGGCTACCACGACATCGTCCAGATAACTGTTATGCCCGGTCCCGCCCGGACTGTTGACCACCCGGTACATTCCTTCCCGGATGATATCATAGGTGGCGTCCGAAATCCCCTCGACTGTGCGTTGAGCGAGCTTTTGCCTGAAAAAGCTCTGGGTGCGTGGATCGTAGATCTTGTGGACCAGATGAAGGGGGTAGTAGCGCCCCTTGTTGGCGATGATGGTCGTGTACTGAACCATCTGCACGGGGGTGACGAGCAGATCGCCCTGGCCAATGCCGAGGTTGAGCATCATGCCGTTGGTCCAGCCGTTTTTGCCGAAGGCGCGGTCGAGATAGGCGCGGTCGGGCAGGGTTCCTTTCTCCTCGGCCGGCAGATCGATCCCGGTCCGTTTGCCCAGGCCGTAACGGCTGGCATAGAGCGCCCATTCATCGACGGTGAGGCGCATGCTCAGCCGGTAAAAATAGACATTGCACGAAACCTTGAGGGCGTCGATCAGGTTGAGAGAGCCGTGGCCCCCCTTGTTCCAGCAGGAGAAGACGCGGTCGCCGAAGCTGACGCCCCCTCCGCAGGAAAAATAGGTCTCCTGGTTGGCCTTGCGCTCCTCCAGTGCAGCGGTCGCGGCGACCATCTTGAGGGTTGAGCCCGGGGGATATGAACTCTGAATCATCCGGTCATAGAGGGGTTTGGCCGGATCGTTGACCAGCCGCTGCCACTCCTCGTTGGTGAGGGTGCCGGTGAAAATCTCGGGGTCGAAATCGGGCTTGCTGCAGAGCGCCAGCACCCCCCCGTCGCGGGTGTCGACCATCACCAGCCCGCCCCGCTTGTCAGCGAAGAGCGAGTCGGCCAGGGCCTGCAAATTCGCATCCAGGGCGAGATAGAAATCCCTGCCCCGCTTGGCGGCCTGTTCGCTCGAACCGGTCTGATCGCTGGCCATGCGCCCGACTGCATCGACGATGACCACCTTGTAGCCGACCTGGCCGCGCAGCTCCCGGTCATAGTAGGCCTCAAAACCCTTCTTGCCCACCAGATCCCCCGGCAGCATGTCCTCCTCCTGCCGCCGCTGCAGCTCACTTTTGGAGATCTCCCCGATATAACCGAAGAGATGGGGCGACTTTAGTCCGGCCGGATAGGTGCGCCGCGATTCGATCTCGTAGGTGACACCCGGATACTCGAGCTTGTGCTCCTCGAGCTGCACCAGTATGCCATAGTCAATGTCCCGGCGGAGTTTGAAGGGGAGAAAGGGATTGTCCGCACGCGCCAACCGACGTTTGATTTCATCGGGTGTTTCCTGCATCAGCCCGGCGAGAAAGGCAAGCGACTTGTCGTTGTTGCGCACCTCGATGGGGATGACGCTGAGAACATAACTGGGCCGGTTCTCCACCAGCGGGGTGCCGCTGCGGTCGTAAATGATACCGCGCGGCGGCTCGAGGCGCAGCCGGCGGGAACGGTTTTTCTCCGACTGGACCGCATACTTTTCCCGCTGCAGGATCTGCAGATTGAAAAGCTGCCCCGCCAGGGCGATAAAGGCCCCGGTGATGATGAGCTGGATGATGCGGGTGGTGCGGTCAGGGGAGAGCATGGCTTGACATCGGACCGGTTAAAACAAGGTTGAAGGCTCGGTTTTGTAGATCTTTTCCCAGATGGATTCTGGCACGACTGCGAAGATGATCAAGGCCCAGAACAGGGTATAGACCGCAGGCAGAAACACGGCCATGAGCAGACCGGTCAGCCAGCCCGCCGCGCCGTGCACATTGAGCAGGTAGAGAAAAAGATTGTGGACGAGGGCGAGCAAGCCGACGATGAGTCCGGCGGTGAGGCTGTAGGCGCTCTGGAGTGAGCGGTAGCTCATCATCGAGCCGGCGATAAAGGCGACCAGGCTGAGGACAAAGGCATGGCTGCCGATGAGGCCGCCGGTCAGCGAATCCTCGATGAAACCGACCGCCGCCCCCCAGATCGTCCCCTGCCCGCGCCCGGCGTAGAGCGCGATCGCGCAGACGGCGATGAGGAGGAAATCGGGATTCACCCCCGCGATCGCGACCAGGTCGCTGACGCCATGCTGCAGGCCAAGCGCCACCGCCACCATGATCAGGTAGTAGATAAAATTCATCTCGGCCTCTCCCCGGCGGAACCCTGAATGATATAGACCTCCCGCAGCCGGGTGATGTCCACCTTGGTTTCGATGTAAATCCTGCGGTACATCCCCGCTTCGGCATCGTCAATCGAGGAGACCACCCCCAGCTTCAGCCCCGGCACGTAGATGGAGTTGGTGCCCGAGGTGACAATGACATCTCCCTTGCGCACATCCCCGCTCAGATAGATCCCGGTCAAAAGGCCGCGGTTGTAACCCTCCCACTTGAACATCCCCTCGAGGCGGTTGCGCTGGATCACCGCCGCACAGCTGAAGGCGCGGTCATCGTAGGACTGCACCAGCGAGTAGGTGGGTGAGACCTCGATGACGCGGCCGACCAGGCCGTCGGCGGCGACCACGGTCATGTTGACGCGCACCCCCTCCCCGGCCCCTGCGTCGACGATGAGCGGCGCCATGCCCGGCTGCTGCTGGCGGCCGATAACCGTGGCCGCGATCAGATTGTAGGGGGCGGTCATTTTAAAGCCGAGAAGCTGGCGCAGGCGGCCGTTCTCGTACCAGGCCTCCGCCATCTGGGCGTTCTTGAGCTGCAGGACCGCGTTGAGCTCGCGCAGCTTGCGATTCTCTCCGCCGAGGCCGAAATAACCCCGCAGTTTGGCTAAGGGGGCGGTCATGCGGCCGACGATCTCGAGATTGAGGGTATGCAGTCCGCCCAGGGTGCGCGCATCATTGGCGAAAAAGAGGGCGCCAAGGGAGAGGGTCAGGGCCGCAAGCAGAATCAGCCAGTCCCACCAGTAAGAGGCTCTTTTCTTGGTCTTTTCCACTACTCATCCATCAGGCTTGATCGTTCGGGGCCGGCGGCGGCTCATAGGGACGCCCCTCCCGCCCATCCCACTGGCGGAGGGAGGGCACCCCCGCCTCGATCATCGCATAGGTAAAACCCTCCATCCAGGCGCCGGCATTGACATACCATCCCCCGCCGTGGGGGAGCAGGGCCGGCACATGGGAATGGCCAAGCACGACCAGATCGTGGCCGGCATCAATCTGGCGGCAGGCCCAGGCGCGGTAATCGGTGTCATCATGGTGCTTGTCCCGCGCCGATTCGCGGCTGAGATGCGAACAGAAGAGGGCGAAGGGGATGCCCAGATCGGGGTGGAGCAGCCGGTAGCCGGCGATGGCGGCGGGATGGCGCAGCACCCGCTTCATCAGACGGTAGAGATGGTCCCCGGCCATGAGGCCGTCGCCATGGCAGAGAAAGATCCTCCGGCCGGCCTGGAGCAGGAGGAGCCCCTCCTCATGCAGGGCGACCCCCGCCTCCTCGCGAAGAAAAGAGCCCATCCAAAAGTCGTGGTTGCCGGCGAGGTAATCGACCGGAACCCCGGAATCGACCAGATCAGCGAGCTGGACGAGGATGCGGAAATGGCGGCGGGGGATGACGTGGCGGTATTCGAACCAGAAATCGAACAGATCGCCGCAGAGAACCAGCTGGCAGTCGCTCCGGCCGTGCAGCGAGCGCCAGAACGAGATCAGCCGATCGTGTTTTTCCTCCTCGCGCGCCGGTTGCTGGGCGCCGAGATGGGCATCGCCGAGCAGATAGATCGTGGGGCGCGCCTCGCGCGCCGGGCCTTGCGTCTCCAGGGGAACCCTCTCCTATAATAGATCGAAATTTAAGGATATAGACGCTGAAAAGCAAGCATGAACTTCCGCCCTGCGCGGCCCCGGCGAAAAACAAGCTACCCCCCAAAATCTCGGTCCCACCCAAAGATAATTAAATAAAAAATTGTATTTTACCTGCCAGAAACACCTTGTAAAATAGATGGCCTCATGACGAGGGCACAGGCCGAGAGCATGCTGAAAATCGTACGGAGGGATTGGGGTACGCGGCACTATGTGGCAGGTGGGAACCAGATTCCGGGGGGTACGCGGCGCAAGGCAGCAGGTGGGAACCAGATTTCGGGGGTACCCTGGGCGAAAAAAAGTTGACAAAGATGAAAAAGTTGCCTAAGTTTAACGTTCCAAAAAAGAGGAGTTGTGCGATTTGTCGCTTGAAGCCAATACCCCCATCTATTCACCCCTGCGCCACTATTCGGCCTACGCCAAGGTCAATCTCGGGCTGCGCGTCCTCGGCCACCGCGAGGATGGATACCACGAGCTGGAGACCATCTTCCAGGAGATAAGCGTCCGCGATGTCCTCACCATCGCCGTGCTGCCGGAGGGCATCACCATCGGCTGCTCCGATCCGGTCATCCCGGTGGATGAGGGCAATCTCGCCTGGCGGGCTGCCGACCTGCTGCGCAGGAGCGCCGGGATCGGGCTGGGCTGCAATATTCAGATCAAGAAGAATATTCCCACCGGCGCGGGCCTGGGCGGGGGCAGCAGCGACGCCGCCGCGACTCTCAAGGCCCTCAACCGGGAGTGGGGGCTCCACTGGCCCCTCGAACGCCTGCTGCCCCTGGCGGCTGAGCTGGGCTCGGATGTCCCCTTTTTCCTGCGTGGCGGCTGCGCCCTCGGCCGCGGCCGCGGTGAAATCCTCCAGCCCCTGGCCATCCCCCAGGGCTGGTGGGGGGTGCTGGTCTACCCCAATCTGACGATTTCCACCCGCTGGGTCTATGAAAACGCGAATTTTGACTTGACAAAATCGTTAAAAAACAGTAAATTTTACAGCTTGACCGGTTTTGCCGATAAACTTTCCGACTGGGATATCCACCTGGTTAACGATCTCGAACCTGTTGTTTTCAATAAATATCCGTATTTGAAAAAACTGGTGGACGGGTTCAAGCGGGCCGGGGCATTCTACGCTCGCATGTCCGGCAGCGGTTCGGCTATTTTCGGCCTGTTCCTGGACAAAAGCGACGCCTTGAGCGCCCTGGCGAAGACGGAGAGCTCCTACACCACGTTTCTTTTTCATCCGGTGGCGGGCCCCGCCCTCTGAGGCGCATCCCCACCCGCATCACTCTCTGGGGCGTCGTCAAGCGGTAAGACACGGGATTTTGGATCCCGCATTCGGAGGTTCGAATCCTCCCGCCCCAGCCCTGTGAAAAGGGAAGGAATGGCGAAAGTCTGCCTGGATTTTCGTCCTTTTTTTATTTCCTCCCTTCTGACGAAACAAGATCGATACAGGTCCCAATGGCGCAAGATCGCGAGATGAAGATTTTCTCCGGCCGGGCGAACCAGCCCCTCGCCCAAAAGATAGCCGGAGCCCTGAAAAAGAACCTCGGGCAGATTTCACTGAAAAATTTCTCCGACGGCGAGATCTGGGCAAAATATGAGGAGAACATCCGCGGCACCGATCTCTTCCTCATCCAGCCCACCCACGCCCCGGCGGAGAATCTGCTCGAACTGCTGATCATGATCGATGCCGCACGCCGCGCCTCGGCCAAACGCATCACCGCGGTCATCCCCTATTTCGGCTATGCCCGCCAGGACCGCAAGGATCAGCCGCGCGTGGCCATCTCCGCCAAACTGGTCGCCAATCTCATCACCACCGCCGGCGCGGACCGCATCCTGACCATGGACCTGCATGCGCCCCAGATCCAGGGCTTTTTCGACATCCCGCTGGATCATCTTTACGCCGCCGCCGTCTTCATCGAGCACTTCCGCAAGATGAAATCGCCCGAGCTGGTGGTCGCATCACCCGATATCGGCGGTATCTATCTCGCCCGCGCCTATGCCCGCCGCCTGGGCACCGAGATGGTGCTGCTCGAAAAACGGCGCCCGAAACACAACATCGCCGAGGTCAGCCGCCTCATCGGCGACGTCAAGGACAAGGATGTCCTCCTCGTCGACGACCTGGTCGACACCGCCGGCACCCTCATCGCCGGGGTCCAGGTGCTCAAAGAGAAGGGCGCCCGCAACATCTACGTCGCCTGCACCCACGGTATCCTCTCCGGCGAGGCGGTGCAGAGGATCGCCAACTCAGAGATCAAGAATTTCTTCATCTCCGACTCGGTCGTTGTCAGCAAGGAGAAACTGATCGACAAAATCATCACCCTCAGCGTCGCCGAATTGCTCGCCGACGCCATCCGCCGCATCCATGAAGATCGTTCCATTTCCGACCTCTTTCCGGAAAAGGGACCGAAACAGTAAGCAAATCGTTAGCCCTGGCATTGAGCCAAAGACTGGAGAACCATAATGTCTGCACATGTTCTTGAACTGACCCTGCGCGAGAAGCACGGCACCCTGCAAGCGAAAAAATTCCGCCGCAACGGCGAGGTGCCCGGCATATTCTACTATCACGGCAAGGAGTCCATCCCCTTCACGGTGAGCGGCAAGGCCCTGCAGAGCACCCTCGCCACCGAGGCTACCCTGCTCGACGTCCATTTCAGCAATGGCGACAACCGCAAATGCATCGTCCGCGACATCCAGTACCATCCTATCAACCATGCCATTATCCATATCGATTTCATGGGCATCAAACTGGATGAAAAAATCACCGTCTCCGTGCCCGTCCACCTCACCGGCATCTCGACCGGGGTCAAGAACGACGGCGGCATCCTCCAGCAGGTGCTGCGCGAGATCGAAATCGAATGTCTGCCCGGCGATATCCCCGAATCGATCGACCTGGATATCACCGCGCTCGCCATCGGCGACGCTCTCACCGTCAGCAATATCCAGACCGACAAATACGTCATCCTCGGCGAATCCGACCGCACCATCGTCACCATCACCGCCCCGCGCGCGGCTGAGGAAGAGGCCGTCGTCGAGGAAGCGGCTGCTGCCGAACCCGAACTGGTCGGACGCAAGGCTGAAGGTGCGGAAGAAGAGAAGTAATCCTCTTCTGCCACGGACAGCCACCGGCCATGCAACAAAAATATCTGATTGCCGGATTGGGCAACCCGGGCCCCCGCTACGCCAATACGCGGCATAACCTGGGCTTTCTGGCCGCCGATGCCCTCGCCGACTCCCTCGGCGCCGCCTTTAGAAAAAAAAACGGCTTCTCCCTGCTCGCCGAAGCCACTTGCGCAGGGAACGAGCTCGTCATTGCCAAACCCCAGCTCTTTATGAACCGCAGCGGCGAAGCCATCGGTCAGCTCGTTCGCTATCTCAACATCGAGCCGGAAAGGCTCCTCGTCGTCGTCGATGACGCCGATCTGCCCCTGGGCCGGATCCGCCTGCGCAAGCAGGGCAGCGCCGGCGGTCATAACGGGCTCAAATCGGTCATCGACCATCTCGGCTCCCGCGAGTTCCCCCGCCTGCGCCTGGGCATGGGCCGGCCCGCGGATGCCGAGGGGATGATCAACCACGTGCTCTCCGATTTCAGCCGCGAAGAGCGCGTTATCGTCAAGGAAATTGTGCAGCGCGCGGTCGAGACCATCCACTGCTTCCTGCAGTACGGCATCGATCAGGCCATGAACAGCTGCAATACCCTGTGATCAGTCAACCGATATCACCAACGCAGTGCACTACCTGAAGGAGGACTAGTTTGCGTAAATATGAGACCATCATTGTCATCGACTCCCTGCTCAAGCTCGAGGAGATCGAAGGCATCATCAATAAATACGAACGCTTCATCTCCGCCAACGGCGGCCAGATTGAGACGGTCGACCGCTGGGGCAAGCGCCGCCTGGCCTACGAGATCAAAAAACGCCAGTACGGCTTTTATGTCCTGATCCGCTTCGATGCCCCCCCGGGGATGATCAAGCAGCTCGACCGCGAATATCGTCTCAATGAGTATCTGCTCCGCACCATGACGACCCTGCTCAACAAGCGCGCCCTCAAGGCCCTTGCCAAGCAGTATGCCGCCGCCCCGGCTCCCGAACCGGCCGCAGCTCCGGCCCCGGCCCCAGCCGCCGAAACCCCTGCTGCGGAAGCCCCAGCTGTGGAAGCTCCCGCAGCGGAAGCCCCCGCAGCGGAAGCCCCCGCCGAGGAGCCCAAGGCAGCTGAAGAGAGCGCCCCCGCGGCCGAGTAGGCGCGGATTCCGTTCTTTAGCATACTCACGCTCGCGTGAGTCAGACCTCTGTCCATTTCAAGCCCGCCGGTTGGGGCTTGAGGAGTGTACGATATGCCAGATCTGAAGATGCCGGATATCAACAACGTCCTCATCGCCGGCTATTTGACCAGCGATCCGGCGTTCCGGAAAACATCCAATGGCACACCCGTCATCAACTTTTACGTCGCCTCCAATCGCAAGTACCGCGACAACTCGGGCATCTGGAGGGAAAACGTGTGCTATGTGGGTGTCGTCGCCTGGCACCGCCTGGCCGAAGCTTGCGCCGAAATCCTGAAAAAGGGCTCGTCAGTCCTCATCGACGGCGAGCTGCAGAGCCGCAACTGGCATAACGAGGACGGCACCGCGCGCAATGTGGTTGAACTGCGCGCCCGGCGCATCCAGTTCCTCGACCGCCGGAGCGGCCGGGATGTCGAAGAGCTCGCCCAGCAGAGCAGCGACGATACCCCCGGTAACCCCGAGGAGGACGGCAGCAAAACCAAGCCCGCGCCCGAGGCGCAGGAATTCCAAAAGATCGAACCGACCGATTTCGATTTCGGCTATCAGGATTTGAACCTGTAACCCCTCTCTAGGCCATAAAAGGAGTCAACATGTTGAGAAAAAAACGAATTTGCCGCTTTTGTGAAGAAAAAGTGGATTATATTGATTACAAGGACGAAAAGCGGCTGATGCGTTTCACCACCGAGCAGGGCAAGATCATCCCCCGCCGCACCTCGGGAACGTGCGCCAAGCATCAGCGTCAGCTCGTCAACGCGATCAAAAAGGCACGCGAGATCGCCCTAATTCCCTACATCTCTGAAATGACCAAATAGTCTGGAAAATCCCCATGAAGATTATCCTGAAAAAAGATATCGAATCCCTCGGCGCCGCCGGTGAGATCGTCACGGTCAAGAATGGCTATGCCCGCAACTATCTCATCCCCGGTGGCTTTGCCGCTCTGGCCACCCCCGGCAACATGCGCGCCGTCGAGATCGAAAACAAGGCGGCCGCCCTGCGCCAGCAGCGCGGACAGCGCGAGGCCAGGGACCTGGCTGACAAACTCGAGAAACTTTCACTGACGGTTTCGGTGCAGGTGGGTGAAGAAGAGAAGCTCTTCGGGTCGGTGACCAGCCAGAACATCGCCGATCTGCTCGCCGAAAACGGCTTTGAGATCGACAAGAAAAAGATCCTCCTCGAGGATCCGATCAAGGCCCTGGGCGTCTATGACGTCCCCGTCAAGCTGCACCAGGATGTGACCGCGCTGGTCAAAGTGTGGGTTGTTCGCGAATAGTCCGCCGCCATCTCCGCGGAGCCGGGAATGGATTATTTTCAACTGCTGCTGCTGGCCCATGTCATCGGTGATTTCCCGCTGCAGACCGACAGCCTCTTCCGCCTCAAGCAAAAGTCGGCCTGGGGGGTCCCGCTCCATGTCCTGATCTGTTCTCTGGTGAACGTCGCGCTCTTTTTCCCCCTGCTGGACCGGCCCGCTGTCTGGCTGGTCATCCTCTTTATCGCCCTTGTCCATTTCACCCTGGACCGGACCAAGCTCTTTCTTGCGCTTTTCCATGCCAGGGACGGACTGGGCTATTTTTTTATCGACCAGGGGCTGCATCTCATATCCCTGCTCGGGGGGGCCTGGTATTTGCAGGCCACCCTGCCGCAGGATTCCTACTGGCTCTCGTCCTGGCTGACCACCACCCTGACCGCCCTCGTCATCGCCGGCTTCGCAGCCCCCCCCATCATCCACTACCTCCAGCTCGGCCTCGCCGGCAAAACCGCGCGCCTCAAGGGCCACGCCTTTCCGGCCTTTCGCCACCGCCTGCCCGGCATCCTCTCCCGCCTGCTCGCCACCCTCGGGCTCATCCTCGGCGGCTGGTATAATCTCCTCGTCCTGACCCTGCTCTCCGCCCTCATACTGCCCTCGCCGGCTCCGGGCCGCAGCCCGCGCTACCGCCATGCGGAACTGGCCGTCTCGGCGGCCATCTCCTTCTTCTGCGCCCTCTTCGCCTGGTACGTGCGCGCCCGCTGAACAAAGCCCATACGCTGCAGTTCAACGCCCTAGGCCAGTTCACCCGCGGCATCGAGGAGCCGCACCGCCGCGGTCAGGGCCGCGGTCTCGCTGCGCAGCCGCCGCGGCCCGAGGCTGATCGTCCGCGCCCCGGCTGCGGAGGCCAGGGCCACCTCCTCCTCGCTGAATCCCCCCTCGGGACCGATGAAAAGGGTCGCCGCCGTGCGCCCCGCCAGGGCTTCCGCCAGTCCCGCCGGCGCAACCTCGGCCTCTTCCCAGGCGATGAAGAGCGCCTCCCCCCCGGCGGCCTCGAGCGCCCGGGCGAAACCGGCCACAGGGCGCACCACCGGGGCCAGGCTGCGGCCGCACTGCTTCATCGCCGCCCGCGCCTTCTCCTGCCAGCGCCCCTCGCGGCCGCGCCCCTCCACCACCGTATGAGCGGTGATCATCGGCTGAAAAACTGAAATGCCGATCTCCGTCCCCTTTTCCACCACCCAGTCGAACATCCCCCCCTTGAGCAGCCCCTGGGCCAGGGTCAGCCGCAGCCGCGGCTCGCCTCCGCCCTCGACGGCCGATTCGATCGCCACCGTCAGCTCCCCACTGCCCAGGGCCACGATCGGGCCCTCGTAGCGCCGGCCGCAGCCGTCCACCGCGATGATGCGCTCCCCCGCCTGCTTGCGCAGCACGCGCGCCGCATGATTGTATTCCGCCCCGCGCAGCACCAGCTGCCCGGGCCCGACATCGGCGGGATCGACGAAGAAAAAATGAATATGCGCCATGGCTAAAACCAGACCTTCATGTCGATGATGTATTCACCGCGCCCCGCCAGATCCCAGGCGCGCTCGAAACGGAGCAGCTCCACATAGGGCAGCTGGACCGCCAGTCCCGCGCCGAACCCGCCCAGGCGCCGCTGTTCAGCCCGCGACCAGCCGCCGTCGGCGATGAGCCCGGCATCGTAAAAAAGGGTCGCGTGCAGGGCGAAGGGGAGATTGCGGAAATAATTGGCATAGCCATCACCCTGATCCGCGCCGGCAAGATTAAAAAAGCGCCGTTTGAGCAGCGGCCAGCGCAGCTCCGCCCCGGCCACCATCCGGCCGTCGCCCTCCACCACCTCGCGGAAATGGCCGCGGACGCGCTCGGAGTAGCCGAGGTAAAGGAGGTTGTAGAGCGGCACCCGACCGCTGCTCCAGTCGATGCGGAAGCGGCCGGCCAGGGTTCCACCGCCGGGCAGGGGCTGGTAGCGGCGCACATCACCGATGGCGAAGAGATAGTCCGATCCGGACAAGACCAGCTTGTGCGCCACCCCGGCATCGACATACCAGCCCCGGCCGGGCCAGGGAGAGTAGTCGCGGCTGTCATAGTTGATCGAGGCCGAGAGCTGGCCGATGCGGTCGGTGCCGCCGGCCGAACGGGTGAGGCCGAGTTCCGGGGGGAGATGGATCTCGCGATAGCCCACCCCCGCACCCACGCGCGTATCGCTGCCCAGGCGCTTGCTCAACCCCACAGCCGCGCCAAGATGCTTTTCTGTGAAATCGCTCAGGTTGGGACTGAGGTTCTCGACGCGGTTGTAAACAAACTGCGCCGTGAAGGCCAGCCGGTGGCGGCTGTGGATCCAGGGATTGGTGTAGCTCAGGCTTGCGCTCGGATTGTAACCGAACCAGAAATTGGTATTGACGACAACAGCGCGGCCGCGGAAATTGTCATGACGCAGGGCGGCCCCGTACGAGAGCTTGCTCCAGTCGCGGTCGTGTATGAAAAGCAGGGGATAGGGAAAGAGGTACCAGCGTTCACTGAGGATGTAGAGCAGGATGACCCCGCCGGCGCCGGGGAGAAGTTCAAGCTCGACGCGGGTGAAGAGGCCGAGGTTCTCGATGCGCTGGCGGTCCTCCTCCGCGATGCGAGGATCGAAGGGATCCCCCTCGCGCAGCTGCATCTCGCGGGTCAGGATCTCCTCGCGGGTGCGGTCGTTGCCGACAAAAAGGATCGATTCGATGAGGGTGGAATCGGGAAACTGGGGCGGAGTCGCGGCCGGCGCGGGAGTGAAGCAGAGCGCGACGAGGAACAGAGAGAGGGCGAGGGCGGCGCAGGGATGGCGGCGCACCCCGGCTTGCAGGGGCTCCCGGCTAATCCCGCACATCGCTTTTTTTGCATTTGGTCAGGATGACCGTCGTTCCCCCCCCGGGCTCAAAGCGGTACTCGACGCTGTCCATCATCGAGCGCACGATGAAGATGCCGCGGCCGTTGTCCTTGAGCAGGTTCTCGGGCAGCAGGGGATTGGGGACCGCCTTGGGATCAAAGCCCTCACCCTGATCGGTGATGTGCACGGTCAATCCCCCGGTCTGAAGATAGAAACGGATGCGCACGCTCTTTTTCGGATTGCTCTTGTTGCCGTGATAGATCGCATTGGCGACCATCTCGGTGATGGCAATGGCGATCGCATCCCGTTCGTCGTCGGCGAAGCCCGCCAGGCCGGCCATCTGCTCGCACTTTTCCTCGACGCGCTGGATCTGCTCCGGCAGACTCGGGATGATCATCTCGTGCATTTCAAGCTTTGCTTCGCTCAATCCTTTTCCTTCCCTGCATCAGGTCCGGCCCTCCCTCCTGCGCCTGTGGGAGGTGCGTCGTGCGCCTAGAAAAGCCAGTCCAGGCGGACATCCAGAGTATTGATGGTATACGGCTCCTGCTGCCAGGGCTTGACCCGGCGCCTGTGGGCGTCGAGAACAAACCGGGTGCGCGGCGAGGGCGTGTAATAGATGCTCAGGGCCGGCCCATGGCTGTTGAAGCTCTGGGCGCAGGCGACCCGCTCGCGGCCGAGGGCATCGATGTCGTGCCGCCACTCCAGGCGGCTGTAAAAACCGTAGCCGGGGCCCAGTGAGAGCGAGGGGGCCGCGGTATAGAGCACGCGCAGCTGCAGCCAGTGGCTGGTGCGTGTGGTCAGGAGGCGCTCCTTCCAGGCCTCCCAGTAGAGCTGGCCGTTCTCCTCCAGCTGCAGACGATAGTCGAGCCTGAGGCTGCTGCGCCGGGTCACCTCCAGCCGGAGGGAATCGTCCCAGGCAAATTTGCGGAAGACAAAACTCCGGGTCTGCAGGGCCAGATTGTCAAAGTCATAGTCCACATAGTTGGCAAGCACCTCAAAGGCGTTGTGCCACTGCAGCCGCTGCGATGGGGCGTAGCGCAGCACCGGCCGCAGCCGCAGGATGCGGTTCCAGCTGTTATCGGCGCTGCGTTCGCCAAAGATGTAGACCATGTGATAGAGGCTGACACTCGCCTGCACCTCGAGGCGCAGTTCGGGCCGGATCTGACGGCCGAAGATGAACTGGGAGTTGATGCGCAGTTCGTCGCGGTCGTCAAAATTGTTGGTGTCCGGCGTGTCGTACTGAAACCGGCTGACCGAGGCATAGGCGTAAAGGCTGTCGCGGCGGCCGACCGGGGTGCTGAGCTCGCCGGAGAGCTGCAGCCGGCTGCTGCTGTTGTCCGGCGTGACAAAGGCCGTGTACTTGGAAAAGGGCGACTGCGCGCCGCTGGCGGCAATGTCGTATTTCTGGCGTTGGGTGTTGTAGCTCAGGGCCATCCGCCCCTGCATGCGGTTCCGCGCCGCTGCCAGTTCAAGGGCGTGATCACCGAGGCGGTCGTTGCGCTTGCGCTGCCGCGCCAACTCCTCCATCCCGAAGGAGAGCAGCTCGACATTGCGGAACTGCCAGCTGGTGCGCAGGAGCAGGCGCGACCAGTCGCCCAGGCCATAGGTGAGGATGTTCTCAAAGCCCTTGTTGCCTTCGCGCAGGCTCTCGACATCGCCGAGCCAGGAGGTATAGTTGTCCCGCCGCCGGCTGCCGGTGTAGAGACGCAGGGAATCGCTGCTGGCCTGGCTGAAGACCCGCGCCACGGCATAGGCGACATTGGCCTCATGGTTTTTGCGCTGACTGAAGCGGTCCATCTCCACCAGGCCCTGGAGGTGGTTGAGATAGCCGCCCCAGTCGAGGCCGGAAACCGCCCCCTCCCCGGCGAGGAACAAGCCCCGGTCGCGGAAGCCCATCCGCGACTCCCACTTGGGCCCGGCCCGGCCGGCCAAACGCAGGCGCGGTGTCGGGGTGTAGAGCGCTCCCAATCCCACGGCATTACTGCGCACGTCGTTGTTCAAGCCTGTCTGCCGGTCAAAAAATGACAAAGAGCGGAAAAGCGTCTGCACCCGCAGGGAGGGCAGCAGCAGAAAACCCAGCGCGGTCGAAAAGGAGTGGTCGTCCTTCCATTTGTCCTCGCTGCCGCCGAGCCGCAGCATCGAGGTGCGGAACTGCTCCTGGAAACTCCATTCCCAGTGCCGGCCCAGGACAACGACCCGTCCCGCGTCGAACTGCCAGAGATGGTTGTTCAACTCCTGCCTGTAGCGCAGGGACAGCGGCATATTGAGGCCGGGGCCCTCGCCGGCGGCCGCCATCCCCTGGGCTGCGGCCCGCCCGTAAAAGAGAAAACAACAGAAAACAACAAAAAATGCCATCTGCGCAGCGACGCGATGGCATCTTTCGATCAACGGTTGATAAAGTGCTCCACGACGGGAGTTACTGCACGTGAACGATGATCTCATCCGGCTCGCCGAGGCTGTGCTCTTTCTGGGCTTCGCGCTTGATGCGATTCCGGTCATTGGTCAGGCTCTCGGCCTCTTTTTGCATCCACTTCTTTTTCTTCTGCTCCAGCTCGATCGCCTTCTGAAGCTGGCGTCCCTCCTGCCACAGCCGGATCTGGGCGACAAATCCGGAAGAGCCGGCGACATAGCCGAAAAAGAGGATCACGAAGCCGATCAGATAAAATCTGCCCCGCGTGACCTTGATCTTCCCCAGACGCCGCTTAAAGCCTGCGAACGTCCCTCTTTTTGCGTTCATCATCAACCCCTCTCCAGAAGAGCCCCTGCCGGCCGGCGGCCGGCAGGGTGTCAAATTACAGCCTATTTGCGCTTGATCACGCCCATGCCGGCATAATGACCCACCTCACCGAGATTCTCCTCGATACGCAGGAGCTGGTTGTACTTGCAGATGCGGTCGGTGCGGCAGGCCGAACCGGTCTTGATCTGGCCGGCATTGGTGGCCACCACCACATCGGCGATGGTGCTGTCCTCGGTCTCGCCCGAGCGGTGCGAAACCACGGCGGTGTAGCTGGCGGTCTTGGCCATCTCGATCGCATCCAGGGTCTCGGTCAGGGTGCCGATCTGGTTCAGTTTTATCAGGATCGAATTGCAGACGCCCAGATCGATGCCCTTTTTCAGGCGTTTGGTATTGGTGACAAAGAGATCATCCCCGACGAGCTGAATCTTTTTGCCGAGCTTCTTGGTCATCAGCTTCCAGCCGTCCCAGTCGTCCTCGGCCATGCCGTCCTCGATCGAGGTGATGGGATACTTCTCCACCAGATTGGCGTAATAGTCGACCATCTCTTCGGAGCTCAGTTTCTTCTTCTCGGAGGCGAGGTTGTAGACCTTTTTGTCGGTGAGGTAGAAGGAGCTGGCGGCTGGATCGAGGGCGATAAAAATCTCCTTGCCCGCCTTGTAGCCCGCCTTCTCGATCGCCTCCATGATCACCTGCAGGGCCTCTTCATTGGACTTGAGGTCGGGGGCGAAGCCGCCCTCGTCGCCGACGGCGGTGTTGTAGCCCTTTTTCTTGAGCACACCCTTGAGGCTGTGGAAGGTCTCGACGCCCATGCGCAGGGCCTCGGAAAAATTCGGGGCGCCGGCCGGCATGATCATGAACTCCTGCAGGTCGACGTTGTTGTCGGCGTGCATGCCGCCGTTGAGGATATTCATCATCGGCACCGGCAGGACCTTGGCGTTGCTGCCGCCGATATATTGATAGAGGGGCAGGCCGAAGGCCTCGGCCGCAGCCTTGGCCGTGGCCAGGGAGACCGCCAGGGTGGCGTTGGCGCCCAGTTTGGCCTTGTTGGGGGTGCCGTCCAGCTCGATGAGGATCCGGTCGATCAGGGTCTGCTCAGTGGCGTCTTCGCCGATCACCTCGTCGGCGATGATATCATTGACATTCTTCACCGCCTGGAGCACGCCCTTGCCTTTATAGCGGGCGGCATCGCCGTCGCGCAGCTCGACTGCTTCATGTTCGCCGGTGGATGCGCCGGAGGGAACCGCTGCGCGCCCCATGGCGCCGCCCTCGAGGGCCACATCCACTTCAATGGTGGGGTTGCCGCGGGAGTCGAGTATTTCACGTGCGAAGACATCGATAATGGTGGTCATGCATCCTCCTTGTTCAATTCAATGATATCGAAAAGAGAGTCTCACGGAGCCACAGAGGAGAGCGTATAACGGAACGATTCGTCTCCCTGTGTCTTTGTGACTCTGTGTGAAATTAAACCAGCCAAATACTTGAAAAATATACCAGAATAATCGCAAAGGCCGCAGCGGCCATGTTGACGCGGTCATTGTTCATCCAGGCGATCCCCTCCACAAATTCGGTCTTCTTCCCGAGGCAGTGATGGCTCTTTTCAGTCACCTTGCTGCAGACCGGGCAGCGGAATTTGGCCTGCAGGGTCGCCCCGAGCAGGCTGTCAATAAGGCTGGCCGCCACCCCGGCGGCGAAGATGATGATGAATTCGCGCAAACCGACCACAGCCGGAGAGTTCTGCGGCGTGACCAGCCAGCTCACCCCGGCCAGAATCAGGCTGCCCAGGGCCGAGCCGAGGGTGCCGATGAGCGAAATGCCGCCTGAGGTCCCGGCCGGCACCGGCTTGAAGGTGACGATCGAGCGCGGATCGGTGCGCGACAGGGTGCCGATCTCGGTGCCCCAGGTGTCAGCCGTCGCTGCCGCCAGGGAGGCCGCATAGAGGAGAAACCAGACCGGATGGGGCCAGATGTAGGCGAGAATCACGATCAGCCCGCCCGGCCCGCCGTTGGCGATCACCTGCCAGGCATCGCGCGCCCCCCCTTTCTCGATCATTCCCGCCAGTTTCTGCTTGCGCTTTTTGCCCATCTTGGAGAGCAGGCTGGAGAGGATGAAGAAGGTCAGGATGGGCAGGGTGTAGGGCCAGCGGCCGATGCCGAAAACGATGGTGCCGAGGATGAAGGTCGCCGCCGAGCCGCTCGCGGAGAGAAACTTGAGTCTGAAGGAGAGCAGGGCGACAGCTGCCGCCATGGCCACCCCGAGGGTAAAAATCGCTGCATCGGTTTGGGAGTGGGTGAGCAGATAGTGGAGGACCAGGGCGGCGCCCAGGGGCACGGTCAGGTTGTCCGAACCCTGATAGGAGAGGGCCTCGCAGACCGTGGCGAAGAAAGCGGCCAGGGCGGAGAACCAGAGCACCTCCATGGCCGGCCGGCCGGAGAGGAGCAGCACGACGGCGACGATCGCCAGGCTGGTAAGGAACATCGCCGTCGAACCCTCAACGGATTTTTTATCCGGGCCGATATGGTAGATGCGGGGAGCGGAGAGATTCTCGCCCACCAGGGCGGCGGCGGCGTCGCTGATCGCCAGCAGCAGCATGGCGGTGATGAGGATGAGGGGATGGCTCTCCCAGAAGAGCAGGGCCAGAATCACGAAGGAGATCGGATAGTAGACCGTGCCGTAGGTGCGGCGGTGCAGGCCGTGCATCCCCTTGAGCCAGCCCCTGCGCACGGAGTAATAATCGAACGCCGCAAAAATCAGGGCCACGGCGATGATCGGCCAGCGGCTTTTGAGAAAGAACGGCGAGACGGCCACCAGGACGCCCGTGAACATGTGCACGAACTTGCGCGAAAACTCCTCGGTGCCGTGGAAGCGGCGGCGCAGCAGCTCGGAAAGGGCCAGGAGCACGATCAGAGCCGCGAGCAGCAAAAGAAGATTTGTCAGGTCGTGGGTCATCTACTCCCGGGCTGATGGATGGCCGGACGGCGCGGACGGGCCGCCGGAACTCGTTTCACTGATTATTTACTAAATTCAGGGCAGAAAAGCAATGGTTATTTGTGGTGAGGCGCGGGCAGGGGCGCCTATATCTTGTGGTGGGCGCGCCCGGCCGGACTAAAAACACTTTGCCCACAAGTTATCCACATCTTTTGCACAAATGCCCGCCCTCATCTGGCCGCCGGCTGGCGGCGAGGGGCTACCCGTCCCCGATCGGAAAACCGCGCGCCTCCGCGCCCCGGCAGCGGGGGCAAAGGACGGAGCTGGAACACCTGTCCAATATATTGTTTTAATTAATCTTGTATCGTCCGCCTAATTCATTGAAAAACCATGAAATGGGGCGGAGAAAGCCCGGGAAGAGCCGGCAGCGGAGGGTGTGGAACCATCCGCCCCACCTTCCCCTCTGCTGCGCAATAATTGAACAAAAATAAGGAAGTTATCCACATCTGTCCCTTGCATGACCCAGATTTCCTGACTCCCCGGGCGGAGATGGCCGCGGCCACCGCACAGGAGGGGACAAATTCGTTAATCCTGACCTTTTTTAGCTAAAAAGTGTTCAATTACGCGCCGCAAGATCTCATCCAGCTGCACCCTGGGCTCATAGCCGATGGTCTCTCTTACCTTGTTGAGATTGGGCACGCGGATGCGCATATCCTCAAAGCCCTCCTCGTAGGCCTCCGAGTAGGGAACAAAGCTGATCTCCGATTTGGAGCCGGTCATCTCGACGATCTTGCGGGCGAGATCGGCGATGCTGATCCCCTTGTCGTTGCCGACATTGAAGACCTGCCCCACCGCAGCGGGCTCCTCCATCAGCCGGATCGCCGCCCAGACCACATCCTCGACAAAGGTGAAGCAGCGCACCTGCTGGCCGTCGCCATATACCGTCAGCGGGCGGCCCGCCAGGGCCTGGGTGACCAGGCGGGGGATGACCATGCCATAGCGCCCGGTCTGGCGCGGCCCGACGGTGTTGAAAAGGCGCATGATCACCGTCGGCACCCCCTTCTCCTTGTGGTAGGCAAGGGCGAGAAACTCGTCGATCGCCTTGGAGCAGGAATAGCTCCAGCGGCTCTTGGTCGTCGCCCCCAGCACGCGGTCGTCCTCCTCACTGAAGGGGATGGAATCGCTCTTGCCATAAATCTCCGAGGTCGAGGTGATCAGCACCTTGCGCAGATAGCGCGAGGCGAGGCGCAGCACAACATGGCTGCCGAGCACGTTGCGCTCGATGGTCTCGACCGGACTCTTGACGATCAGCTCGACCCCCACGGCCGCGGCAAGATGGTAAATGACGTCGCACTCGCTCACCAGGCGGTCCATCACGGTTTCGTTGAGAATGGTCTCCACGGCGAGATGGAAGCGCGGATTGTCGCGCAGATGGGCCACATTTTCGAGTTTGCCGGTGGAAAGGTCATCGATGACGCAGACCTCATCACCGCGCTCCAGCAGCCGTTCGGCCAGATGGGAGCCGATAAAGCCGGCCCCGCCGGTTATCAGTGCTTTCATGGGAACTCCTTGTAGTTATTTCCTGCCGGCCCGGATGAGCAGGGTCAGGATGACGTAGATCAGAATGGTTTGCAGCAGCACCATGATGCTCAAGCGCAGGCTGAGGTAGGGCAGCAGCAGGGCGCTCATGCCGATGGCGATGCAGATGAGAAGGACAAAAACCACCGCCTGGTTGCGCGAAAGTCCGAGCCTGAGCAGGCGGTGGGAGATGTGACATTGATCCCCTACATATACCGGACGATGCTCGCGAATGCGGATGAGAATCACCGTGACGGCATCATAGATGGGCACACCAAGGACAATGACGGGGATGATGGCCGGGATGAGCGAGGCGCTGCCAGCGACGACGTAGGAGCTGGTCAGGCTCAGCGCTCCGAAGAGATAGCCGATGAAGAGGCTGCCGGCGTCGCCCATGAAGACCCGCGCCGGGTGGATGTTGTAGCGCAAAAAGCCGAGCAGGGCGCCGCAGAGCAGGGCGAAGAGCAGGGCGGAAAAATACTGCCCCTGGCTGGCGGTGAGCCAGAAGAAGAGCAGGCCGCAGATCAGGGCGATGCCGGCCGAGAGGCCGTCCATGTTGTCGAGAAAGTTGAAGACATTGCTGATGGCGGCGATCCACAGAATCGAAAAAAGGATATCCAGCCAGAAGAGGGGGAGAAAGCTGCTGCGCGCCCCGCCGGCCACTGCGATAACCGCAGCGGCGAGTTGGGCGACGAACTTGATCGCGGGCGGAAAGGTAATGCCGCGGATGTCGTCGATGAGGCCGACCACGACCAGGAGGGTGGCACCCGCCATGATCATCGCCAGCTTGGGCAGCACCCCGCCGAGCAGTCCGGCCTGGCGCGCCAGCATCGGGAATTGGGCGGCAGCCTGCGGCGAGCGGCCGCACCACCAGAGCAGTCCGAGGCCGGCGGCCAAGGCGAGCAGAAAGGCGGCGTAGATGCCGAGCCCCCCGAGCAGGGGCGTGACCCGGGCGTGGTCCTTGCGGCCGATCGGATGGTCCTGGATGTCCCATGTGACCGCCAGGGCCATGGCGGCCCGCACCAGGACCAGGGAGGCCGCCAGTGCAGCGGTTAAGGCCGTCAGATAAGTCAGATAGCGCAAGCAGCTCCTCGTGGCAAGGGATATAATTCCGTGCAGCCGTATCTCGTGTGAGCGGATGCAGCAGCCCGGGGAAAATTCAGCCTGAAATGTACGAAAACCAACTGAAAATTCAAACGTCATTTTTTAGAAAAGGAGGAGGCCAGGCAAGGGCGGACTCAGCGCATGATGATGCACTTTTCGACCACCTCGGCGTGCTCGCTGCCGCTGCGGGCCTCGACGCGGTAGAGATAGACCCCGTTGGCAATGAGGTCGCCGTCGCCGTCGCGGCCGTCCCAGAAGAGGCGGTTAAAGCCCGCGCCGAGCGAACCCGCTTCGAGCAGGCGGATGAGGCGGCCATTGACCGTATAGATGCGGAGGCGCACCTCGGCGGGGCGGGTGAGCAAAAAGGTGAAATCGGTGTGGTCGGAGAGGGGATTGGGATAGTTCATCACCCGCTGCAGCTCCAGGCCGGCAGCGACGGAAAAATCGATGCGGGTATTGTTGATGTTGCCGCTGGCGTCGGTAAACAGAATCTCCAGGCTGTGCTCCCCCGCGCGGAGCAGGGGCCGATGCTGGAGGAGGGCGATCGCCAGGGTATCAGGCGGGGCGAGCAGCTGCACCCCGTTTTCGCCGCTGAAGGGCACGCGCAGGCCATCGATGAGGAGGTTGATTTGCAGGGTGTCGGCGACTGAGAGTGGGCTGTCATCGATCAGGCGCGCCCGGATGAGGGGCTGCGCGGCCACCCAGTCGCCGGGGGTGATGGTGCGGCCGTCGAAGGTGATTTCGATTTGCGGCTGCAGGGTGTCGGCCACCACCTGCACGCGGGTGGTGACGGTATTATTGGACTCGGAGAGCTCGTTGATGCGGTTGTCGCCGTCGACCCGGATCGTCAACAGGCGGCTGCCCGGCTTGCCGGCGGGGGTGTAGAGCTGATCGATGGTCAGTTTCTGGTCGGCGGCCAGGCTCCCGGGCAGGGTGACGCGCGAGAAGAGTTTCTCGTCGCTGCCCGGGGCGGATTCGCTGAAGGTAATGCGCACGCTGTCCGCCCTCGCGAGTCCGATATTGAAGATGTCGAGTTTGAGGACCACCGGCTGTCCGGCGAGCACCGAATCGGCCGAGAGGCTCAGGAAGGCGGGGCTCACCGCCAGGTCGGAAGCGGGGTCGTGGAGCACCTGCCAGGCGTGCAGGCGTGGCGTGCTGAGCTGGTCAGCGGTGGAAAAGTCGGCCACCAGCTGCAGCCAGGGGTACTCCCGCGCGCTGATCGCCGAGATGTCGTTGTCGAAATTGACGGGCAGGCCGGTGCGCAGGGTGTCCCAGAG
>JAKPUX010000115.1 GCA_029554865.1 bacterium
GAAGGCCCCGCGCAGATTGCGCAGCCGCTTCTGCCGTCCCATGCGCGCCTGCGGAGCAGTAGCGGTCACGCGCCGCAGCCCCTCCGGCTCGACCGGAAGGCCGGTCACCGCCCCTATCGCCCGGGCCAGCAGTTCGGACTGATTATAACCCCGTTCGCGCCGCCGGGCTGGATGCAGGGGCACCGGCACAATCGCTGCAGGCGTATAGCCGCCGTCCAGCAGGGCCAGCCCGAGGGCCTCTCCGAAGGGGCGGGCGAGGGTCCTCCCGCCGCTGTATTTGAAAAAATGGATGAGCTTCCCGACCGCTTCGGTATAGTCGTAGAGGGAGATGGCGCGCTCGAAATAGAGGGGCTGCCGCAGCGGGGTGCGCAGGCTCAGGCTCGGTATGTCGGGATCTTCAAGCTGGGGCAGATGGCGAAAACAGGTGCGGCAGATCAACTCCTCCGCGGGCTGCAGGTAGCCATCGCAGAGCAGGCAGAGCGGTGGATAGATAAAATCGACCGGCGGCCGGGCCAGAGAACCCAACCGCTGCAAGCGGGTCCAGGCCATGGAGCACCCCCGCAATCAACCATCTCTTGTTCACCCGGCCTCCACCCCGGGGACAAGCCGGCTGCTCCGGCTCATCCGCTCATGCGGCCTCCCGTGCGGGAGGTTAAAAGTTGTAGGAAAAGACCATTTTGGGCTCGATCCGGCGCTGCTGCCGGTAGATATGGCTGCCCTCTTCGGTCTCCACATAGGTCCAGATGTAATCGATGTAGACGATGAGATAGGGTTTCAGTTTGTAACCGAGCCCCAGGCGCGCCACGCTGCGGTCGTCGAGGGAGAAGAGATCCCCAACCTTTTCGATATAGCCCTTGTCATAGGTCATGTGGGCGGCCAGCACCGGGACCAGATCGGGGGCTTCGGCCGCCAGGTGCAGCTTGCCGCTGTGAGGCTGGGAATCGAGGCGGCTCATCATCCCGAGCAGCCGCACCTTGTTGCCGAGCAGCCCGCCGTAAAGTTCCCCGAAAATGCCCCGGGTCTCCTCGGTGACCCCGAGCAGGGCGTCGGCCTTGTGCAAGGTGTCGCCGGAGACGATCCTGAAGCGGTCGATCTCATAAAAGGGATCGAAATAGGAGGCGATGAACTCCTTGCCCAGCCAGCGGCGCTCGATGCGCGCAGAGACTTCCGCCAGTCCGAAGAGGTTGCTGATCCCGGCATAGAGGCCAAGGGCCTTGCCGGCGCCGAAGATGCGGGATTTGTGTTCCACCGAGCTGTAGCCGCGGATATGGGCATAATCGAAGTAGAGCATGGTCGTAAAGACCGGGGAGCGGACCAGGGGCAGTTCGAGGTCGCCGCCGATGACGGAGATGCCGTCATCACTGCCGGCATTGACGTCAGGGTCGAAATCAGCGGCATATGTAGCCCCCATGGCGAAATTTTTGAGGACCGGGATGTCGAGGGTGTACATCGGGCGCAGGTAGACGCGCAGTCCGACCAGATCGCTGCGCCCGAGGTTGCTGACGGCGCTTTCAAACCCGTACTCGCCGAAGTCGAGATCCAGCTCCAGGCCGATCTTGCGATTGTCGTACGAGGCTTCATTGGTGAAATAATTGACGATAAAACCGTGGCCAAGACGGGCGGCATCGAGGGTGCCGATGCGGGCATAGGTCTTGTCCATCTTGCGGCCGTAGCGGAGGTAGCGCAAAAGACGGATATAGTCGTAGCTGCTGTCCCAGTCCCTGGCGCGTATTCCGCCGCCCTCAACATCGTAGAGCAGATTGATGTTCAGGCCGACACCGATCTTGCCAAAGCAAAATTCCGGACGGAAGGCGACCGAAAGATAGTTTCTGGTCTCCCCGCCCTCGGAGATGCTGGCGAAACCCAGCCCCCCCATAAAGCGGCCGCCTTCCTGGCCGTAGTATCCCATGCCGCCATCGTAATACTGGGATAACCCGCTGCCTGCCCCCCCGAGAAGAATCACCACCACCCACAGGTTGATTCGCTTCATACGACCGCGCCTTTCCCGATGATGCCTGAGCTAAAAGTGCATCCCCCGCCTTACCAGAGGTCTTCCATGCCGGGCGGCATGTCAAAATGGGTCGCCCATTGAAAATGGGCCTGGCCGCCCTGCAGCAGGGACTTGTCCACCGAGAGCAGCCGTTTGTGTTCCATCTCTTCGGCGGCGAGGAATTCGAACATCTCCCTGGCGCGTTCGCTTCCGGCGCGCAGGGCCATCTGGCGATAATACTCGTAGGCCTTCTGCTCAGCCGAGATGGCGAGATCGAGGGCTTCGGTGGCAGTGATATCCGGCGAGACGCTTTTGCCGCTGATCTCGGTGGCCATCAGGGGTGCCGCCGGCTTTTTGCCGGCGATGCGGGCATAAAGCTCGGAGAGCTGGTCAAAGTGGCCCTGCTCGGTCACAGCGAGATATTTGAACTTGTTGCGCAGGGCCTCGACGCCCAGCACCTCGGCCACGCCCGCGTAGAACTCCTGGGCGCCCTTTTCGCGGCTGATCGCCATCTCCAGGGCGCTCAGGGCATCGGCCAGTTTATCCTCGCCCTCTCCAGCCAGCGCTTCTCCGAAGGCTTTGTTGAAGGCGGGGAGATCCTCCGGCTTGCGCGAGCTGATGAGCTGGCCGTCGACGCAGACCTCCTGGTCGACATAGTGTGCGCCCGCCAGTTTGACATCATCGCGGATGCCGACATAGCAGGTGGTGGTCACCCCCGCAAGCAAGCCGGCGGAGATCAGCACCTGCGGCCCGTGGCAGATAACCCCGACAGGGCGGCCGCTCTGCCAGAACTTTTGGACGAACTCAAGGGCCTGATCATGGACTCGGATGCGCTCGGGCGCGCCGCCGCCGGGGATGATCAGCCCGTCATAGCGGCCCGGTTCCGCCTGGTCGATCGCGAGGTCGGGCCGCAGGGTGATCCGTCCATATTTGCCGGTCAGCTCCGATCGGTCCAGGCCGATCAAATCGACAACAGCACCCCGTTCCTGCAGCCAGCTGCGCGGTATAGTGGCCTCTTCATCGTGAAACTGGGGGCCGATCAGAATGGCGACTCTTTTCCCTTTTAACATTACGGGTTATCCTCCTCTTGTGCGGAATTGAAACCGGACTCGGATTTAACGGGATTGATGGATTTTTCCAGTTCGAAGATCATATCGCGCAGCAGGGCCGCCCGTTCGTAATCCTCACTGCGGACAGCCCGTCGCAGTTCGCGCGCCAGTTGGTCGCGGTCGCTGATGGGCCGTTTGCTGCGGATCTCCACAGCCCACTCCTGCAGCAGCTCCAGCTCCACCCTTTCATCCCCCGCCTTTTCACCGTGCATGCGGTAAAAACGCCTCAGCCTGCTCCTCCCCTTCCGAATCTGCTCCAGAGCCTTGTTATAATCCTGAAACTCCATGCACTGTGAGACGGCGGCGCGGGTGTTCATCATGATGACATAGGGACGGTACTGCTCAAAGGACCAGATAATCGTCTCGTTGCTGGAATGGCTGCTGACGAAATCAAAAAGCTTCAAATTACGTTTGGTATCCCGAAGGACGCGGCCGAAATCCCCCAGACGCATCAGGGCGACGTAGCGATGGTAGAGCTGGATGGCCTCCTGCTGGAGCAGCCAGCAGTCGAAGGGGGTCAGGTTTAAGCTCCTGGCTTCCTCCTTTTCGGCCAGCCGGGACTTGTGGAGGTAATAGCTGTAGTACGATTCGAAATGGTGAGGACGGCGGCCGTCCGGACGTCCGTCAAGCTCCATCTGCAGGAGGCCGAGATCGAGACGCAGCTGGAGCTTTTGCCGGCCATCCTCCCCCTGGATGAGGCGCACATTCATATCGTTGGCCGAGTAGTGCCACTTGCGCAGAATGGGTCCGATGTCATCCGCCATAAAAACCTCCCGACAGGAGCCGTCACTCGCCGGACCCCGGGCGCAGGGTTACCGGAAATAGGCGACCGCGTTGCGGAAGATAGCCGCGCCGTCGCCCTCCCGGGCGGCCCCATCCCGCATCCAGCGCGGATGGTTGGTGGGATCGATGTGCCGTTCCGGGTGGGGCATGAGTCCCAGGATTCTGCCCGTGGGATCACAGATGCCGGCGATGTCCCGAACTGAACCGTTCGGGTTGGCCGGATAGGCGGCGGAGCCGCCATCCGCAGCGCAATAACGAAAAACAATCTGGTGATTGGCTTCCAGCCGTTCCAGAACGGCCGGGTAGCTCACCGCAAATTTTCCCTCCGCATGGGCGACCGGGAAATAGACCTGTTCCGGCATCGGGGTGGTGAATACAGAGGGGCTCTCGTGCACCTTAAGGTAGACCCAGCGGTCTTCGAATTTACCCGAATCATTGTGGACGAGGGTGACTTTCTGTCCGGCGTCCAGATCCAGCTCCGGTAAAAGTCCCGCTTTTACTAACACCTGAAAGCCGTTGCAAATTCCGATGATCAACTTGCCGGACTGGTGAAAGCCGGCAAGCTCTTGGGACAGTTTGTAGCGGAGTTCGTTGGCAAGGATTTTGCCCGCCGATATGTCGTCCCCGTAGGTAAAGCCCCCGGGGATGGCGAGAATCTGATAGTCCGCCAGCCGCACCTCTTGCCGCAGCAGGCGGTTGATATGGATCATCTCTGCACGGGCGCCGGCATATTCGAATGCATGGTGCGTCTCCATATCGCAGTTGGAGCCGGCGGCGCGCAGGACCAGTACTCTTGGTTTCGTCATTGGATCACCACCTCATGGTTTCTTGCCAGGAGTTCTTGAGCAGGTCGATGGCTTCGTCCACCACCAGCTCGCCGATGAGGCCGCGGATGCGGAGGCGCGGCCCGGAGGTGACCTCGCCGATGCGGGCGCAGGGCAGCTGCATGAAGCGGGCGCGGAACTCCTCCTCTTTGCCGGGAATGACCTCGACGATGAAGCGGCTGTTGGATTCGGAGAAGAGGGCCCAGTCGCTGCGGAGCAGATCGGCGCTTCTGGGCAGGTCGCAGAGGGTCACCTCGGCGCCCAGGCCCCCGGCGAAGGCCATCTCGGCCAGGGCCGCGCCCAGGCCGCCCTCGGAGCAGTCGTGGCAGGCGCGCACCAGTCCCGCAGCGATGGCGTCGGCGAGGGCGATGAAGAGGGCCCTGGCGCGGGCGGGATCGACCCTGGGCACGGCGCTGCTGCTGTGGCCGATCGCCTCGTAATAGTGCGATCCGCCCAATTCCTTGCCGGTTTCGCCGAGGATATAGAGGGCGTTGCCCGGACGCTTGAGGTCCATCGAAACCGCTGTGCAACAGTCCTCCATCACCGCGATGGCGGAGATGAGCAGGGTTGGCGGAATGGCGATGCTCTCGCCGCTCTCGGTCTTGTATTCGTTATTGAGGCTGTCCTTGCCCGAGATGAATGGAGTGCCCAGCACCAGAGCCATGTCATAGCAGGCCTGGGCGGCGCGCAGGAGGCCGCCGAGGCGGTCCGGCTTGTCGGTGTTGCCCCAGCAGAAATTGTCGAGCAGGGCGCAGCGTTCGAGGCGTCCGCCTACGGCGATGATGTTGCGCAGGGCCTCATCGATGGCGGAGGCCGCCATCCAGTAGGGATCGATGAGGCCGTATTTCGGATTGAGGCCGTTGGCGAGGATGACCGCGCGATGGCTTTCCAGGCGGGGCCTGGTGATGCAGCCATCGCCGGGGCCGTCGTTGACCACCCCCACCAGGGGCTTCAAGACGCTGCCGCCCTGAACCTCGTGATCATACTGGCGGATCACCCACTCCTTGCTGCAGACGTTGGGGGCGGCGAGAATGCGGTGGAGGATCTCCCCCAGGCTGGCGGGCTGGGCCCCCTCGCTCTCGGCGATGGCCGGGGGGTCCCAGCGGGCCTTGCGCACAATGCGCGGCTGGCCATCGTGGAGAAAGGCCATCTCCAGCTCGCCCACCACCTGGCCGCGATAGCGCAGGCGGATTTTGTGGTCGGTGGTGGTGCGGCCGATGACAGTCGCCTCTACATCCTCGGCGGCGAAGACGGCGAGGGCCTGTTCGAGCTTGTCCGGCGCGACAAAAATCACCATGCGCTCCTGGGCCTCGGAGATCCAGATCTCCATATAGGTGAGGCCGTGATATTTGAGGGGGATGAATTCGAGGTCGACCTCGGCGCCGGTGGTTTTGGCGAGTTCACCAACCGCCGAGGAGAGGCCGCCGGCCCCACAGTCGGTGATGGCGCGGTAGAGTCCCAGGTCGCGAGCCTGCATCAGGGTATCGACCAGCTTTTTTTCAACGATGGGGTTGCCGATCTGGACCGCTCCGCTCCAGGTGCCCTCGCTCTCGCTGTGGAGCTCGCCCGAAGAGGCGGTGGCGCCATGGATGCCGTCCCGGCCGGTGCGCCCTCCCACTACGACAATATAGTCGCCCGGGACCACCTGTTTTTCGCATTTGTCACGAGGGATGAGGCCGACATTGCCGCAGTAGACCAGGGGATTGCCAAGATAGCGTTCATCGAAATAGAGCGCCCCGTTGGAGGTCGGGATGCCCATGCGATTGCCATAGTCGCGCACTCCGGCGACCACGCCCTGCATCACCCGCTTGGGATGGAGGACGCCTCGGGGCAGTTGGTCATGGGGCAGATCGACCGGGCCGAAGCAAAAAATATCGGTATTGATGATCGGCTTGGCCCCGAGGCCCGTACCCATCGGATCGCGGATCACCCCGCCGATGCCGGTGTTGGCCCCGCCGTAGGGCTCCATCGCCGAAGGATGATTGTGGGTCTCAACCTTGAAGCAGACATTATAATCGTCATCGAACTCAATGATACCGGCATTGTCCTTGAAGACCGAGACGCACCAGGGCAAATTCAGCTCGCGGGTGACGCGGAAGATGGTCTCCTTGAGGGGGTTGTCGATAACACGCCCCTCGAATTCGACCAGGCCGGTGAGGGTTTTATGGCTGCAGTGTTCCGACCAGGTCTGGGCGATCATCTCGAGCTCGACATCGGTTGGCTCGCGCTGCAGGGATCGGAAATAGGCCTGGATGGTCTCCATCTCGGTCAGGTTAAGAAAGAGGTCGCGCTCGCGACTGATCTTCATCAGTTCCTCGCCGGAGGCCTGCAGCAGGGAGACATGGATGAGCTCGAAGGGGGGTTCCTCGGCGGGAAAAAAGAGGCGCTCGCCGGGCTGGTGGAGGTGCTCGACCACCTTGTTCATCAACAGCTTCTGGGCGATGAGTTCCTTTTCCGCAGCGCTGAGGGAGCCGCACAGTTCGTACCGCCGGGCCGTCCGCACCGCCTCGACGGCGCGCAGACCGAGATCAATGGCCCCCTTGCGCGCCGATTCGGCCACCATGTCCGTGACGCCGCGGTTGAGGGCCACTTCGGCGGACCAGAATTCACCTCGACTGCGCTGCAGCAGGGCGTTGATGATCCAGTCGTCGGTGACAGCATCGGCCAGCAGCCTGACGGCGATGAGCTCCTGCTCGGCAGGGGTGAGCTCGCCGAGAAAATAATAGACCCGGAAGGCATGGACGGCCGTTAATGCCCTGACCCCAAGATCGCGCGCCCCGGCGAGGATGGCCTTCCCTTCGGCATCATGATACTGTTCTTTTTGGGCAAGTTCTATTCGGGTGATCACGTCAGCTCCTCAGTTGAAGAATTATTCTAGTTTACATACTTTTGCAGGGAAATGCAATCGAAAAAGCGGCCGCTTTTCAGCAGGGCCGGCGGCTGCCTCCTCGCCTCGGCCGGCCCGCAAGGGCGGAACTAGCCTCCGGCGCGGAAAACCACACCAAAAAGCTTGACTTTGACGCCGAATATTAATAAATTTTGTCACATGTCACAAAATTATGTCTGCCTTGAGCGGCTGATAATCGGGGAGATTGCTGGACAGCATAGAGTTAGGCATCGGACCAATGTAGGAGCGGCTAATCTTGGATTGTTACAGGCCCGAGTTACCCCCATACCCCTGCACCGCCCATAACAGGCCAGTTCTTCCGGCGCGCCTTTTGGCCGCCGCCAGAAGAGCTATCAGGCGGCATCGCGCCTCGCCAGTCGGTTTCATCGCACTGCTGCTGATTTTGCGCGCCGCCACCCCACTCGGCCTCCAGGCCCTGCCCAGTGATTCCACCTCGGCACTGGCAGGCGCCATCCAGGTCTTCAACCCCGATCGCGCACCCGCGCGCTCACCCGCTGATATCGCCGCTGAAATCATCGCCGCCGAGACCGCTATCTACGCACTGCGGACAGCCTCCCCCATCACCTTTAAATCGGACAGCACCGCCCCCGAAATCATCCCCGAGCTGGCCATCCAGCGCCTCCGCCTCGAACTCGGCCAGAAAATTCAGGCGATCTCGGGACCGGACTCCACTTTTTATCAACCCTTCGCCGGCCTCCGCTCAGGCGCCCACGACGAATCCTCCGCCGGCCCGGTGCACCGCATGCAGGAGGCCCTGCTGCGCTGGAACAACAAACTCCCCCTCAAGACCAACGGCCACTACGACGAAGCCACCATCAAATCCCTCACCCTCTTCAAGCTGGTCTATGACCTCGGCCATGACGGCTCCTTCGTCGATCAGGCCACCGCGGGCTATTTGCTGGCCATTGAGGAGGGCAACGACCAGGAACTTGCCGAACCCCAGGGGTTCACCGGCCGCCTGGTCTATCACGCCGCCCAATTCCTCGGCCTGCGCTACCGCCTCGGCGGTGACGGCAAAAAGACGACCGACTGCGGCATGTTGACTCGCATGGCCATGATCAGCGCAGGACTGGTCGACGAGGTCTTTAACCGCGTCGCCGCCACCCAGTACAAATACGCTGAAGAGGGCAAGATGGGGCTGACCCTGGTCGACAAAAATGAGGAACCCGCCCCCGGCGATCTGGTCTTCTTCAAATGGAATACCCGGCGCGCCCGCCACCGCTACAAGGGCATCACCCATGTCGGTATTTTTCTCGGCAAGGTCGGCGAGAGCCTCTATGTGCTCGAGGCCGCCTCCGCCCGCAAGACCCGCAAGGTCACCATCCTCGACCGTTCCAACTCGATCCGCAAGATCGCCGGCTACGCCCGCTTCACCGCCCCGCCTGAGGATGGGCCGATCGAGCCCGCCCTGGAAATGACCGACTAGCCCTTCAATCCGGGTCTACAACAGCAAAGCCTCCCCTGCCCATCGGCAGCGGAGGCTTTTTTTATGCCGGCGGCGCGCCCGGCCTCACCTGTATGGCCGCGCATCCGCAGTAAAGCACGAACAATCAGCGTATCAGCGTCAGCCGGCCCGTGCGCACCTCCCCTCCTTCAACACGCAGCTGGTAGAGATAGACCCCGCTGGCAGCACTCATGCCACTGTGGTCCCTGCCCTCCCAGCGCAGCCGGTGAAGCCCGGCCGGCTGCCTCCCCTCCGCCAGGGTGATGATCCGCCTGCCGAGCAGATCGAAGATGTGGAATTCGACATAGCCCTCCCGGCTCAGCTCGTATTCGAAGGTCGTCGAGGCATTGAAGGGATTGGGCCAGTTCTGCCGCAGCACGAAAGCGGCGGGGCCCTCCCGCCCGGCGGCCGGCGCCTCCACGCCCGAGGCCGTGCTGTCAGGCATGAAAATGGTATAGGCGACGCCCCCCTTGTCGAACCAGGCGTGCGAAAGGTCGTTCTTGTCATAGATATAGCCGTAGCCGGTGTTGGTGCGGGCCGGGTCATGGACGATCGGATCCCCATTCGCCGTAAAGCCGGCCAGCATCACCAGGTGGCCGCTGTAAAGGGGGGCGCCGATCGACATGCCAATGCGGCCTCCCCGCGCGAGCACCTCCCGCGCCTCGCCCCAGCTGCGGTAGCGGGTGACCGTCCCCTTCACCCCGTACTCGGAGGCATTCTGCACCACCCGCGGCCAGACTCCGAAAAGGCCATAGTAGGGGTCGCGCGTATCCCGGGCGAACTGGAGGGGATCAACGGCGATGTTGAAGCTGAGCAGAATCATCGCCACCGTGGTCGGCGAGCAGATGCTCCCCCCGATCTCGGGATCAATGCGGTACTGGGCGAGAAAGCTGGTCTGAACGAAGATCGCCTCGGGCTTGTCCCTGAGGATGGCTGCGTAATCCAGCCCCGTTGTGGTGCGGCTGTCGCTGGCGAACCACGAGAGCAGGGCGATCGAGGGGGAGGTCACCGCCGCCGTGCTGCGCCTGAATTCGACGGCGAACTGCCATGCGCTGGCGTAATAGTTCAGGCGGGCGATGTCGATATCGATCTCCCCGCCCGCAAAGGTGGTCTTCTTGCCGGGCCAAAGGTTGGCCTTCCAGAAACCGGCATCGAGCCAGGGCGACCAGCCGCTGAGATAGGGAAAGCGCACCAGCACCCGGAAGCCCCCGCTGTCGCCCGGTGCCGTGCCGTTCCATGAGGGCAGCCCCTCGTCGAAAGGCCAGGGCGCCTGCCAGGGTTTGAGGATGAGAAAACCGCTCGTCGCCCCGTCTTCCAGCCTGAGACTCTTGCGATCGGCCGAGAGGACCACCCGGTCGAGACTTTCAGCGTGCGCAAGCAGGGAATCCCCGGATTCGATGACGAAATGCTGATCGGGATAACTGCTCTGCGCCCTCACCATGGCCGCCCCCCAGGTGAGCAATATGAGCATCACAGCCCTGCGTACCATGCTAGTCTCCAACTTTGTCAACCTCCTCCTTGAACGGGATCGATACCGGACCCGCCGCTCCGGGATCGGCGCCTAGTCCGGCCTCGTGCTTCCGACCGAGCTGACGGATTTCATACCATAGAAAACATGCGGTGACCAGGACCGAGAGGAGATCTGAGACAGGGGAAACCATCCAGATCCCATCCAGTCCGTAGAAGCGGGGAAGAATGGCCAGCATGGGGATGATGAAGATCAGCTGGCGCGACAGGGCGAGAAACATCGCCTGTTTCGGCTTGCCGACCGCCTGAAAATAGCTGGAACCGATCACCTGAAAACCGATGACCGGCATCACCATGAAAAAGATGCGCATGGCGTGGGTACCCATGGCGATAAGCCCGGCGTCGCGGGGATTGAAGAGGCGCATCAGGGGAGCGGGAAAGAACATCACCACCAGAAACCCTGTCCAGGCCACCACCGAGGCCGCCGCGGCGGCGAGCCGGACCGTCGTGCGCACGCGGTCGTACTTGCGGGCGCCATAATTGTAGCCGATGATGGGCTGACTGCCCTGGTTGATGCCGAAAATCGGCATCAGGAAGAGCATGGCGATGCTGTTGAGGATCCCCATCACCGAAATGGAGAGATCGCCGCCGAATCGCTGCAGCTGGTTGTTCAGCAGGACGGCATAGAGGCTGGCGACGATGTGCATGGCGAAGGGAGCCGAACCGATCGCGGCGATTTTCTTGACGATCGCCCTGTCCAGCCTGAGATTGGCCGGCCGGATCTTGAGCAGACTCCCCCGGCCGAAAAAATAGCGCAACACCCAGGTCATCGAGGCCATCTGTGAAATCACCGTGGCGATGGCCGCCCCACGCACACCCATGTGAAAGACAAAAATGAAGAGCGGATCGAGCAGGGTGTTCAGTCCCGCACCGATGAACATGGTCTTCATGGCCATGCGCGGATTGCCCTCACCGCGGATGAAATGGTTGAGACCAAACCCAACCCCGGCGAAGACGGTGCCGAGAATGATGACCTGCATGTATTCCACAGCGTAGGGCATGCTCACCGGACTGGCACCGAAGAGGCGCAGCAGGGGACGGAGGAAAATCAGGCTCGGGATGGTCAGCAGCAGGGAGATCGCGGTAATCAGAACCAGGGCATTGCCGAGCACCTTTTCGGCCTCCTCCCGGCGCTGTTCGCCGAGGCGGATGGAGACCAGGGCGTTGCCGCCCAGGCCGATCAGCATGCCGAAAGCCATCTGCACCTGCATGATCGGAAAACCCACTGTCGCGCCGGCGATGCCAAGGGAGCCCACCCCCTGCCCGATAAATATCCGGTCGACGACGTTGTAGAGGGCGTTGACGACCATACCGACGATGGCGGGGACGGAAAACCTGATCAGCAGTGCGGAGACCCTGGCCTCGCCGATTTCCCTGGCGTTGTTCATGC
>JAKPUX010000135.1 GCA_029554865.1 bacterium
CCATCCCCTACAACAGCCGCATGCTGGCCCTGAACCTGGTCATGGTGCAGCGCAGCATCATCATCATGCTGGCCATCAGGATGTTCACCAACCGCCTTTCGCCGGAGGCGCTTTCGCGGGGGCTGGCCCGCCTGCGGCTGCAGCAGTTCGATGAGGTTTTTGGCCTGGCCCGGACCATGCTGCCGGAGCTGCAGGAGACGGTGGGCGCGGAGTTGAAAGGGGTGGAGTGGCGCAAGGCCCTCCGCCGTCCTTCGGGCCTGATCGCCCAGCTCGGCGCCCTGGTCGCTCGCATCCTCTTCACCGCCCGCGGAGGCGCCGTCCGGAATATCACGGATGGGAGCGATCACTCAGCGGGGATCCCGAGATGAAAGCAGCCATCGCTCTCGTATCAGGCCGGCCCAACAGCGGCAAGACCGCCTGCCTGCTCGCGGTCATCGCGCGGGCGAGCGCCCGCGGCCTGACCTGCAGTGGTCTCGTCAGCCACGGCCTGTGGAATAATGGGCGTAAAACCGGCTATATGCTCGAAGCGGTCGCGACCGGCGAGAGGCGGCTGCTGGCGGAAAGCCACCCCCTGGACGAGGCGGATCTCACCCTCGACCGCTTCCACTTTTCCGGTGCGGGGATCGCCTGGGGCAACGCAGTGCTTCGGCACAGCAGGGGAATCGTGGTGGTCGACGAGTTCGGCGCCCTCGAGGCCGAGGAGGGCGGACTCTGGCCCGGGATCGATTACCTCCTGCATAATCATCGAGGATCGCTGCTCATCGCCGTCCGGCCTGCGCTGAGGAGAGAATTGCTGGCCAGGATCGCTGCCATCAGGCTTCTATAGCCTCGCTGCAATAAAAAAGGTGTCCTGTCAAGACACCTTTTTTATATCGTTTCAGTTTGGAGCCTCCTCATCCGCAGCCGCCCTGGCGCTTGACCACCTTGGTCACCTTGACCTTGGGGGTGAATTCGCCCAGGCTGCCCAGTACTTTTTCATCCGGAAGAGCGGCGGGATGCCGGGAGCCGAGGGCAGCGGTGAAATAGTGGTCGAGCTGGTCGTCGGGATCGCCTTGCCGCATGACCGGATCGGAACCCTCCGGATCGAAGGTGGCCAGCCAGAGGTTGAGCCCACCGCCGAGGATATAGACATTGGGAATATCCTGCAGGGTCACCAACTTCCAGGCCCGGGTCGCTGCTGCCTCATCGTTGCCGGTGATGACGATGACCTGGTTGACCGTCGGGTCGATGCCGGTGGCGGTGATATTGCGCAGGGTGTTTTCCTCCATGCGCACCGCCGTTTTCAGATGGAAAAGATTATAGTCGCGCTCCGGCCGTACATCCCAGATGACCAGGCCGCGGGTATCGTCGTGCATCAGGCTGAGCATCTCCGTCGGCTCGATATAGACCTCGCGCCGTTCGAGCAGGCTCTGTTTCTCCCCGCCCGCACGCGACCATTTTTGTTCGAGGGTGGGCTGGCCATTGAAGGCAGTGACGAGGGCGAGCAGCAGCAGTGCCGCCGCCGCGCCATAGCGCCATTTTGGCTCCCTGTTCAGATCCCTTTTTCCGAAAATCCGCTCCAGCTGTTCCCCGCCCCAGAACATCCCCAGCGCCATCAGCACAACGCCGACGACGACCACACCGGCGGGAACTCCGAAAAAGTCAAACAGGGTCAGCCGGCCGTAGAACGAGGAGTTCCAGAAACCATCGAAGAGGGAGACGCTCTCGCCAAACAGAAAGATCCCGAACAGACCGCCGAGGACGAAGAAAAGGCCGTCCAGCTTGAAAGTGGCCATGCCCACCAGCGAGGTGCCTGGGCAAAAGCCGCCGATGATAAAACCCACCCCCATGATCAGACCGCCGACAATCCCCGGCCACAGATAGGTGGTGTTGACATAGAGCTTGCTATAGTCCAAAAGTCCGAGGCTGGCGGTCAGAAAGATCAGCACCATGGCGGTGACGATGGCCGTGAACATGACCTTCAGCACGGTCAGCTCCTTGAAATAGAACTGGGCCGCCAGTTTGGTCGATTTGCCAAAACCGGAGAGCTCGAGGGCGATGCCGAAGCCGAGTCCGAGCGCGAAATAGACGGCCATCATCCCCCAATAGCCCAGAAGTGACTGCAGTTGAAAGGGTGCCATATATTCTCCTAATTCCATGCCTTGCGCACAAACCAGGCCAGCGCATAGGCGCCGGCGAAGACGGCGAACATAAAGACCCAGCTGCCGGCGGAGAGCACGGCTCCGCCCGAGAGGGCCTGCCCCGAGGTGCAGCCGCGGGCGAAGCGGGCGCCGTAGCCCATGATGGCGCCACCGGCGAAGGCCATGATCCAGCGGGTTTTATCTGTGATATGGGGACCTCTATTGGTCTCCACCT
>JAKPUX010000172.1 GCA_029554865.1 bacterium
CCGGGCAATGAGGTCGACACAGACCGATCCCACAATGGCTGCATCAGCTCCGGCGGCAATCACCTCCGCCGCCTGGGCCGGTGTAGAGATGCCAAAGCCCACCGCCCTGGGCTTGCTGCCTGCAGCCCGGGCGACGAGATCTCTGGTGCTCTGCAATACATCGCTCTTGGCTCCCGTGACTCCTGTCCTGGCCACGAGGTAGAGAAAGCCGGATGTCTCTCTCTCAATCATCTTTAGCCGCTCTGGCGGAGTGTTGGGGGCGACGAGGAAGATCAGGTCCACGCCCTGAGCGGCGCAGGCTGCCTTGAGCGGCCCCGCCTCCTCCGGGGGCAGGTCAGGGACAATCAAGCCGCTTATGCCGGAGCTGGCGCAGTCCCCGGCAAAGCGCTCCAGGCCCCGGGCATAGATCATATTGTAGTAGCCCATGAATACCTTGGGAACAGGAACATCCGCCGCGGCTGCTACGCCGAAGTAGACATCGGTGTTCATCCCTGCCGCTATGGCCCTCTGGGCGGCGGCTTGAATAGTGGGGCCGTCGGCTATGGGATCAGAGTGGGGCAGGCCCAGCTCAATTATATCTGCGCCAGCAGCAACAAGGCGGCGCACCAGATCCGGCGTAGCCTCTGGGCTGGGGTCCCCGGCGCAGATGTAAACGATGAGCAGGGGCGCTTTTTGGAATGCTTCAGAGATTCTCATATTCCATCACCGTTGATAGATCCTTGTCTCCCCGACCGGATACGTTGATCACCGCCAGTTCTCCCAGCTCCGCCTCATGCTCTAGGCAGTAGCCCAGGGCATGGGCCGACTCCAGAGCGGGTATGATCCCCTCTAATTTAGATAGCGCATGAAAGCCCCGCATGGCCGTCCGGTCATCGGCGATTCTTGCGGTCACCCGCCCTCTCTCCGCCAGGTACGCCAGTTCCGGCCCCACACCGGGATAATCCAGGCCGGCAGCCACGGAGTAGGACTCCAGGATCTGGCCGTAGGGGTCCTGGAGGATTTTTGTCAGGGCGCCGTGCAGCACGCCGTCGCTCCCCAGGCCCAGGCTGGCTCCGTGATCTGCGGTCCGATCCGTGCATCCTGGCCCCCGGCCTCCGGCCTCCACGGCTATCAGCCGGACC
>JAKPUX010000226.1 GCA_029554865.1 bacterium
CCGGGATAGACGGTCACCCGGACGATCCGGCTTTCCAGTTCGGCCGCGCCGAGGGCGCCGGCCGCCAGCAGCATCAATACGATTTTTCTGACCATGACAAGGCTCCGAAGGTGAAATGAAGATCCCGATACCGCCACCCGGGGAGGCCGTCCATGCGGCCCCACCCCTTGTAAGGTATAAAAAGACGCGACAAATATCAAGACCAAAGTGAAGTGGGGAACGCGGCGCAAGATGCCGGGTGGTAACCAGATTTCGGGGGGAACGCAGCGCAAGATGCCGGGTGGAAGCAGATTTCGGGGGAGCTCCGCACCGGCTGTTGACAATGGCCCGTCATTTGCGTATATTTAACGGAAATTCACCCGCCATCGCCCATTACGGAAAAAACATGCCGGATCCTCGTTTTGCCGCACTCGCCCGCACCATCGTCCGCCACTCCCTCCGGCTCCAGCCGGGTGAGCGCTTCCTCATCGAGGCGACCGACATCCCCCCGGAGATGGTGATCGCCCTCATCCGCGAGGCGCGGAGCGCGGAGGCGGTTCCCCTGCTCAATCTCAAGCAGAACCTGGTGCTGCGGGAATTCTACCGTCTCAGCGACGCCGCCGGGCTGGAGGAGATGGGGCGGCTGGAGGCCTCCCAGATGGCCGGGGTGCAGGCCTACGCCGGTATGCGCGGCTCCCATAACAGCGCCGAGTTCTCCGATGTCCCGGAGGAACAGATGCGCCTCTATCAGAAGCTGTGGTGGCAGCCGGTGCATCAGGCCATCCGCATCCCCGGGACCCGCTGGGTGGTGCTGCGCTGGCCCCATCCCGCCATGGCACAGCTGGCCCAGCAGAGCACCGAGGCCTTTGAGGATTTCTTCTTTTCGGTCTGTACCCTCAATTACGGCAACGTGGCCGCGGCCATGGCCCCTCTGGTGCAGCTGATGGCGGCGACCGACCGCGTCCACATCGAAGGACCGGGGACCGACCTGCACTTTTCCATCCGGGGGATGCCGGTCATCCCCTGCGCCGGCGAGTACAATCTGCCCGACGGTGAGGTCTATACCGCCCCTGTCAAAGAATCGGTCGAGGGGCGCATCCGCTTCACCGCCCGCAGCATCTATCGCGGTGTGGTGCACGAGGGCATTGAACTCGAAATCGAGGAGGGGCGCATCACCGCCGCCCGTTCGGACAAGAGCGAACTGCTCAACCAGGTGCTCGACACCGACCCCGGCGCCCGCTTCATCGGCGAGTTCGCCCTCGGGGTCAATCCCCATATCAGAAGGCCGCTGCTCGATATTCTCTTCGACGAAAAAATCGCCGGCTCGTTTCACCTCACGCCGGGCAGCTGCCTGGATAACACCCCCAATGGCAACCAGTCCGTCATCCATTGGGATATGGTCTGCATCCAGACCCCTGAATTCGGCGGTGGTTCGATCCGCTTCGACAACCGTCTCATCCGCCAGGACGGCCGCTTTATCGTGCCGGAGCTTTACCCCCTTAATCCGGAAAATTTGCTCGTGTAA
>JAKPUX010000227.1 GCA_029554865.1 bacterium
CCGGGATAGACGGTCACCCGGACGATCCGGCTTTCCAGTTCGGCCGCGCCGAGGGCGCCGGCCGCCAGCAGCATCAATACGATTTTTCTGACCATGACAAGGCTCCGAAGGTGAAATGAAGATCCCGATACCGCCACCCGGAGAGGCCGGCCATGCGGCCCCACCCCCTGTAAGGTATAAAAAGACGCGACAAATATCAAGACCAAAGTGAGGTGGGGAACGCGGCGCAAGAGGTCGGGTGGTAACCAGATTTCGCGGGAGGTGGTACACGACGTGGTGTCGGGTGGTAACCAGATTTCGGGGGATTGTACACGACGCGATGTCGGTTTGTAACCAGATTTCGGGGGAGCTCCGCACCGGCTGTTGACAATGGCCCGTCATTTGCGTATATTTAACGGAAATTCACCCGCCATCGCCCATTACGGAAAAAACATGCCAGATCCTCGTTTTGCCGCACTCGCCCGCACCATCGTCCGCCACTCCCTCCGGCTCCAGCCGGGTGAGCGCTTCCTCATCGAGGCGACCGACATCCCCCCGGAGATGGTGATCGCCCTGATCCGCGAGGCGCGGAGCGCGGGGGCGGTTCCCCTGCTCAATCTCAAGCAGAACCTGGTGCTGCGGGAATTCTACCGTCTCAGCGACGCCGCCGGGCTGGAGGAGATGGGGCGGCTGGAGGCCTCCCAGATGGCCGGGGTGCAGGCCTACGCCGGTCTGCGCGGCTCCCATAACAGCGCCGAGTTCTCCGATGTCCCGGAGGAACAGATGCGCCTCTATCAGAAGCTGTGGTGGCAGCCGGTGCATCAGGCCATCCGCATCCCCGGGACCCGTTGGGTGGTGCTGCGCTGGCCCCATCCCGCCATGGCACAGCTGGCCCAGCAGAGCACCGAGGCCTTTGAGGATTTCTTCTTTGCAGTCTGCACCCTTGATTACGGCAGAATGGCCGCGGCCATGGCCCCTCTGGTGGAGCTGATGGCGGCGACCGACCGTGTCCACATCGAGGGACCGGGGACCGACCTGCACTTTTCCATCCGGGGGATGCCGGTCATCCCCTGCGCCGGCGAGTACAATCTGCCTGACGGTGAGGTCTATACCGCCCCGGTCAGGGAGTCGGTCGAGGGGCGAATCCGCTTCACCGCCCGGAGCATTTATCGCGGTGTGGTGCACGAGGGCATCGAACTCGAATTCGAGAAGGGGCGCATCACCGCCGCCCGCTCGGACAATAGCGAATTGCTCAACCTGGTCCTCGACACCGACCCCGGCGCCCGCTTCATCGGCGAGTTCGCCCTCGGGGTCAATCCCCATATCAGAAGGCCGCTGCTCGATATCCTCTTCGATGAAAAAATCGCCGGCTCGTTTCATTTCACGCCGGGAAGCTGCCTGGATAACACCCCCAATGGCAACCAGTCCGTAATCCATTGGGATATGGTCTGCATCCAGACCCCTGAATTCGGCGGTGGTTCGATCCGCTTCGACAACCGTCTCATCCGCCAGGACGGCCGCTTTATCGTGCCGGAGCTTTACCCCCTTAATCCGGAAAATTTGCTCGTGTAA
>JAKPUX010000259.1 GCA_029554865.1 bacterium
ACCGTTTTCGGCACTCGACCGCAAGACTCGCGAGGAGATGTGGCGTATCGTCCGCGAACTCAAGGCCGGCACCAGGCTCTCCCTTGTCCTCGTTACCCACGATCATGAAGAAGCACAAGTCCTCGCCGACCGCATCCTTCAGATTGACCGCGGCCTGATTCATGATGATGCTTGATACAGACACAGGCAGGAAAGGTCTCCCACACCATGCTCACTCTTGATGAAGCCCTCGAATTGTGCCGGAAGGAACCCGTCCCCCCGGTTTCAAGCGAAACCCTGCCCATTGAAGCCGCGGTCGGGCGTGTCCTCCCCGAGGCTGTCTCAAGCCCGATCGACTCACCCCCCTTAGACAAGGCAACCATGGACGGCTACGCTGTCTTTGAAGAAGCACTCCAGCCCGGAACAAGCCTGCAGGTCCGAGCCACCATCGCCGCCGGTCAGGGCGAGATCCCGGCAGACCTGGCCGCAAGCGGCGCCTGTGTCCGCATCATGACGGGCGCCCCCGTACCCGCTGGTGCTGTCCAGGTGATTCGCAGGGAATACGTCCGCGAAGAAGATTCTTCCATTACAATCACGACTCCCGAGACGGGCCGCAACATCGTCGGGCGCGGAGCGCATCTTCAGGCAGGCCAGACTGTGCTCCAGCCCAAGGTCCTGACTCCAGCGGATAGCGCCATCCTCGCTGGCCTCGGTCTGACGACCGTCACTGTCGCCCGTTCGCCGCGCATCGCACTCATCACGACCGGCTCGGAACTGGCCAGTCCCGGTCAAAGCCTCATGCCCGGCCAGATCCATGACAGCAACGGCACCCTGCTTTCGGCCCTGATCCGCGAAACCCGCTGCCCCCTCTGCCGCCATCTCTCGGTCAGTGATGATCCCGAAAGCATCCAGGCCGCAATCAGTGACGCGCTGGCCCACGCTGATGTGCTCCTCGTCACCGGTGGTGTTTCAGCCGGTGACTTCGACCACGTCCCGGAAGCCCTGGCGCAGGCCGGCGTCGAGACCATCTTTCACCGGATGGCCTTCAAGCCGGGCAAGCCCCTCCTCTTTGGGCGCCGGGGTATCCAGCATGTTTTTGCCCTCCCCGGAAATCCGCAGGCAGTCTTTGCCCTCTGGACTCTCTTTGTCCGCCCGTACATCCTGCGCCGTCAGGGCATCACCGTCCCCGAACGGATGGTCTCACTTCTGGCCCGCGAGACGATCCCGCATACCGATCCCTCACGAAGCGAGATGGTCCTCCTCGCGCTTAACGGAGGACAGGTCGAACCTGTTCCATCTGTCGGGTCTTCACATCTCGAAGCACTGGCCCATGCCGAAGCCTGGGCCATCATCCCGGCCCAAGCAGGGGACATCGCCGCAGGAGAGAGGGTAGATGCGCGACTCCTCTAACCGCCTGATTGACTATCTGCGCATCTCGGTCACGGACCGCTGCAATCTGCGCTGCACCTACTGCATGCCCCCCGAGGGGGTCGAAAAAAAACGCCATGACCAGCTCCTCTCCCTCGAAGACCTGGCATTAGCGGCCCGGGCTGCGGCCAGCCTGGGCGTGCGCAAGATCAGACTGACCGGCGGCGAACCGCTGGTCCGGCACGGTATCGTGCAGCTTGTTTCGCTGATATCGGCCATACCGGCTATCACGAGTCTGGGGATGACGACCAATGGAACCCTCCTGGCTCCGCTGGCGGCGGATCTCAAGGCCGCCGGGTTGATGAGCATCAATATCTCGCTGGACACCCTCGACCCGGAGAGGTATCGCGTGCTGACCCGGGGCGGGGATATCCGTCAGGCCATCGCCGGAGTCGAGGCCGCCGCCGCCCTCGGGTTTCCCCTCAAGCTCAACATGGTCGTCTTTCCCCAAACCACGCCGGATGAGATCGCATCCATGCGCCGGTTTGCGGACAGCCTCGGGGCACGCCTCCAGCGCATCGCCGCCTACACACTCGTTGACGAAAAACAGGATGAACACGGGATGGAGCGTCCTCCACGATGCGCCACCTGCAACCGGATCAGGCTGACCTCGGACGGCATGCTGCGACCCTGCCTGCGTTCGTCCCTCGAAGTACGCTTTGACCCCAGACATCCCGAAGAGAGTATCCGCAAGGCCGTGCTTGCGAAACCCCCGTGCGGTGGCCTGTGTGACGACCGCACGATAGCCCAGATTGGAGGGTAAGACCCGATGGAATTTTCACATCTTGATGCGGGCGGCAAGGCCGTCATGGTGGACGTCTCCGCCAAGCCACGAGTCCGCCGGACAGCGACCGCAACCGGATACATCAGCATGCAGCCCGGGACGATCCAGCAGCTCCAGGATGCCCTGCTGAAAAAAGGGGATGCCCTCGCCGTAGCCCGGATCGCCGGGATCCAGGCCGCCAAGCAGACAGCCAGCCTGATTCCGCTTTGCCATAACATCCGCATCGATCAGGTCAGTCTCGACTTTACCATCGAGGAAGACCGGATCCTGATTTCGGCCCGGGCCA
>JAKPUX010000260.1 GCA_029554865.1 bacterium
GCAGGCCGGAGCGGTCCTGGAAGAGGGAGCGGATCTCGTTATGGCTCAGGGAATGGGGATTGCGGGGATCGTTGAGCCAGGCGGCGAACTCGCCGCTGCGCGGGTCGAAGCGGTTGAGGCCCCCTTCGGTGCCAACCCAGATATTACCCTCGGCATCCTCGAGCAGGGCGTAGACGTGGTTGTTGCTGAGGGTGCGGGGATTGCCGGGTGTGTGGAAAAAGCTCTGCAGGCGGGGAGGGCGGCCCGGCTCCCGGCGCAGGCAGTGCAGCCCGTGCACTGCGCCGATCCAGAGGGCGCCCGAGCGGTCGACCATGAGGGTGCGGATGGTGTCCTGAGCCAGGGCATTCCACTCCTTCTCCTGCATCTCCGGCACGGTAAATCGGGGTTTGTCGTGGAGGAGCTCCGCGGCCGGGAGCATGGCCAGCCCCTGGTCGGTTCCGGCCCAGAGGGTGCCGATGCTGTCGACGGCGAGGGCGCGCACATGGTCATCCCGGAGCGAGGCTTTGTCGCCCGGAGAATGAAAAAAGCGGTCAAAACGGCCCGATCCCTCTGCAGCGTGGGGATTTTTCATCCGGTTGAGGCCGTGATCGCACCCGACCCAGAGCTGGCCGGCGCGGTCCTGGACGATGGCGTAGATGAGGTCGTTGCTGAGCGAACTGGTATCGGCGGGAGCGGTGCGGAAGCGGATGAAACGGTTTTTCTCCAGCAGATAGCGGTTGAGTCCGCCGTTGAAGGTGCCCGCCCAGATCGAACCGGCGCGGTCTTCATAGAGGGCGGTGATCTGGTTGTAGCTGAGGCTGTGGGGATTGTCCGGATCGGTGCGCAGGACGGAAAAGCCGTAGCCGTCATAGAGATTGAGGCCGTCCTCGGTGCCGAACCAGAGATAACCCCGCCGGTCCTGCATGATGTTGGTGACGATGCTCTGGGAGAGGCCCTGCTCGACGTTGATCTGCTCAAAGAGCAGCTGCGGCGCCGCGGGTGCTGCGGCGGCCCCGGTCGAGAGGGTGAAAAGGCAGGATGCGGCGCAGAGCGCGAAAACGGG
>JAKPUX010000268.1 GCA_029554865.1 bacterium
CAGTCCGAACTGCTGGCCCGGGCGATAGGGGCGGTGACCGGCCTTCCGGTCGAGCCGGAGGGGCTGCGGCGCGTGACCGCTACTGCTCCGCAGGCGCGCATGGGACGGCAGAAGCGGCTGCGCAATCTGCGCGGGGCCTTCTCCGCCGGCCCGCACTTCGACCCCGCGGGGGGCGAAATCGTGCTGGTCGATGATGTGCTCACCACCGGGCACACCCTCGATGAGTGCGCCCGGGTGCTGGTCCAGCAGGGGGGCGGGCGGGTGATCGCAGCAACCATCGCACGGGTGCGCTGACTCTGGCGGCAGATGGAGAGGGAAAGGGAGGGAGTGAACCGCTGTTTTGCTGCGTCAGGAGGCGCTAAAGTCAATTTTGCCAGGCTACCCCCCGAAATCTGGTGCCGACCCGAGTGTAATTATAGGAAAATAATTGGTCTAAGGGCGAGAAAAAGCTTGTAAAAATAAAAAAAGGTTGCCTCATTATAGTCGACCAAACCATAAAAGGAGGCAACCTATGGACATCAAGAATCGAGTCCACGTTAAATTTAATCAAGTCAGTGCAAAATATCAACCCTATTTCAGCCGGCCGGTATACAAATTTATAAGGGACATCCTTTTTGGGATACTCTGTTCTGGTCATGTTCATCTCAGCAAGATTGGCGCGGTACTGCGAGAAGAGAGCAGTTTGAAGAAGACCACGGAGCGGTTATCCAAGCAATTAGGGCGGGAAGGTCTTGATCAAGCGTTGAGCAGAGTCCATCTGGAAGTCAACCGGCGGAGTTTTGCGCAAGCACACTATCTGATTGTTGATCTCAGCGATATCACCAAGCCCTATGCAGCGAAGATGGAAGGATTGGGACGGGTTTATGATGGCAGCACCGGGGAGTTAAGTAACGGGTATTGGCAACTAAATATCATCGGGGTAGATCAGAGCGGCAGCGCGATTATGCCGATGTTCAGCAGTTTGTACGCGACCGATCGCGAAGGAGGCAAGGGATTTTCGGAGAACAAAAAGATCCTGGAGTCGGTAGATGTGGTATCGGAGAGTCTGGACAAGAAGCAGATAGTAGTCTTCGATCGGGGTGGTGATCGCGGCAAGTTGATATATCATTGGCTGAAGGAAAAACAACATTTTATCATACGACAAACAGGGGAACGGAATATCTATTGTAGGGATGAGCAGATTAATCTGCGGGATTTGGCCGTACGCATTCGATTGCGTCATATGATCAGCGTTGACAAGCGCCGTGGCAATCGGATCAGAAAGCGTACCTTTAGAGTTGGCGCCCGGCAGGTTTACATGCCCAAGCCTTATGCGCAGGGACATTTGGATCAATCCTTGTGGCTGGTCTCGGCCAAAGAACCGGGCAAGGGGTGGAGCTGGTATTTGTGCTTCATTCCTGCGGCAAGCGAATATGAGGCGGTACATACCTGCATGCAGGGGTATGGCTATCGCTGGAAGATTGAAGAGGTACATCGTCAGGTTAAAAGCGAATATCACCTGGAGCACATCTGTCTGAGACGATACACGGCCTTGAAGAATTTTAACGTTCTATTCTGGATGGCCATGAGTTTTGTCTATCAACACCTGGAGGGTATCAGTATTGATATTATGCAATATGCAAAAGTCAAACTGGTCTATCGCAGCAGGAAGCTCAAGGAGTACCTCGGCTTTGTCTATTATAAACTGGCCAGAGCGCTCAAGGTAATATTACTGGAAATAAAACTGAGGAAGCTTAAACTGGGCAGCCCTGCCAGCAATCCCGACCAGTTGGGATTGCTATTTGAATAAAAAACGGGGGGTACCCTGTCAATTTTGCCGCTTGACATTTTTGCTTTTTTTGCGTAACTTTATGTTCATTATTTAGCCGCTTTCAAGATCAAATAAAGGAGACTCACCATGGCTATCAGAATGGGTATCAACGGATTCGGGCGCATTGGTCGCCTGGTTTTTCGTGCTGCCGTTCAGCGCAAGGATATAGAGATCGTTCAGGTCAATGATATCACCGATGCACCGACCCTCGCTCATCTGCTCAAGTATGACTCTGTTCACGGGGTTCTCAAGAACGACATCCGCGCCGAAGGCGAGTATATCGTTTTCGACGGCAAGAAGGTCAAGGTCTCCGCGGAGAAGGATCCCGCCAACCTGCCCTGGGGCAAAGAGAACATTGATATCGTGGTCGAGTCGACCGGCGTCTTCCGCAAACGCGCCGAGGTGGCCAAGCATCTGGAGGGTGGCGCCAAGAAGGTGATCCTGACCGTTCCGGCCAAGGATGAGATCGATGCCACCATCGTCATCGGCGTCAATGACGAAGCCCTGAAGCCCGAGCACAAGATCGTCTCCAATGCCTCCTGTACCACCAACTGTCTGGCGCCGGTCGCCAAGGTTCTGCACGACGCCTTCGGGATCAAGCGCGGTTTCATGACCACGGTGCACGCTTATACCAATGACCAGCGCATCCTCGATCTGCCGCACAAGGATCTGCGCCGCGCCCGCGCCGCCGCCGAGTCGATCATCCCCACCACCACCGGCGCCGCCAAGGCCGTCGGCAAGGTGATTCCCGAATTGAAGGGCAAGCTGGATGGTTTCTCGCTGCGCGTGCCGGTTTCCGACGGCTCGGTCGTCGATCTGGTCGCCGAACTCAACAAGGATGTCACCATCGAGCAGGTCAACGCCGCTATCAAAGCCGCAGCCAACGGCAAGCTCAAGGGCATCCTCGAGTACACCGAGGATCCCATTGTCTCCATCGACATCGTCGGCAACCCCGCCTCCTCGATCTTCGACGCCCTCTCGACGATGGTGCTCGAGGGCACGAGCAATTTCGTCAAGGTCGTCTCCTGGTACGACAATGAGTGGGGCTACTCCTGCCGCGTCGTCGACCTCGTTGAAAAAATAGGCAAGATGTAATAAAACTGTTGGCTTTTCGACAATTTTTATGTAACTTTTTGGCGCCGGCGGGGAAATTCCTTTCCCGCCGGCTGCCGGACAGGTGTGATACAATGCGCAAACGGATTATCGCCGGCAACTGGAAAATGAACAAGAGCGTCACCGAGGCCGCAGAGCTGGCCCGGGCTGTCGTCGAAGGCATGAAGACGGCGACGGAGACAGAGGTGGTGCTCTGCCCGCCTTTCACTGACTTGACGGCCGTCGCCGCTGTGATCCAGGGGACGCCGGTCGGGCTGGGCGCGCAGAACCTGCACTGGGAAGAAAAGGGCGCCTACACCGGCGAGGTGTCGGCGGCCATGCTGCTCTCGGCGGGATGCACCCACGTCATCATCGGCCATTCTGAACGCCGCCAATACTTCGGCGAGACCGATGAATCCGTCAACCGCAAGGTCAAGACGGCCCTCAAGGCGGGACTGATCCCGATCGTCTGCGTCGGCGAGACCCTGGCCGAGCGCCAGGCGGATGAGACCGCCGCGGTGGTCGAGCGTCAGGTCCGCGCCGCTCTCGAGGGGCTGACCGATGCGCAGGTTGCGGGGCTGGTCATCGCCTACGAGCCGGTCTGGGCGATCGGCACCGGGGTGGTTGCCACCACGGAACAGGCCCAGGAGGTTCATGCCTTCATCCGCGCCCTGGTGGGCAAACTCTGCAGTGAAAGCGTCGCCGCTGCGCTGCGCATTCAGTACGGGGGCAGCATGAAACCGGACAATGCCGGCCAGCTGCTGGCGCAGAAGGACATCGACGGCGGCCTGATCGGAGGGGCCAGCCTGGATGCCCGCTCGTTTCTCGACATTGTCTATGCATAGCTGATATTTACTGGAGTTCGCATGTATACCGTATTGATCATTCTTTTTGTTCTGGTCTGCATATTGCTGACCTTTGTGATACTGATCCAGTCGAGTAAAGGCGGCGGACTGGCGGGCTCGTTCGGCGGCATGGATACCATGGGTACACTGTTCGGCGGAGGCCGAGGCAGCGCCCCCTTTCTGCAAAAGCTGACCATGATCCTGGCTGCGGTCTTTCTTGCCATCGCACTGGTTATGGGCTTCATGACCCGCGGCGGGGTGAGCACCCAGTCCCTGGTCGAGCAGGAGCGCGATCGCCTCAATTCCTCTCCCGCGCGCACGCTTCCGCAGATCCCCAATCAGCCGGCGCAGACGCCGGGCAAGTAAGAGTTCACATCGCGAGACCCTGCATTACAAAAGCCGAAGTGGTGGAATTGGCAGACACGCTATCTTGAGGGGGTAGTGCCCACAAGGCGTGCGGGTTCAAATCCCGCCTTCGGCACCAGCTTTCGCCAAGCGAATGCAGGAAATCGGATGCACGACAGCCCACCTGGAAAGGTGGGCTGTTTTCACATGGGGTGAACCCCGGCAACGGAGAGAAAGGCGGTATGATGGCAGACTATACCCGTCGTGATTTCATTCGCATCGGCGCCGGCGCCGGTGCAGCCCTGGCCGCCCTGCCGATGCTTCCGGAAGGGCTCCTGGCTGTTCCCAATCCCGATCTGGCGGTGGCGCGCAACGGCGCCCCCGGCCTCCTGGTGCGCAAGGCCGTGGAGGCGATCGGCGGCATGGGGCGCTTTGTCAAAAAAGGGCAGACTGTCCTGCTCAAACCCAACATGGGTTGGGACCGCCTGCCTGAACAGGCCGCCAACACCAATCCCGAGGCGGTCGCCGAGGTCGTCAGGATGTGCCTCGAGGCGGGCGCCTCCCGGGTGCGGGTCCTCGACCGCACCTGCAATGAGCCCCGGCGCTGCTACATGCGCAGCGGCATCGAAAAGGCGGCCAAGGCGGCCGGAGCAGAGGTCCGTCATATCGTCGACAGCCGCTTCCAGGATCTCGCCATCTCCGGAGGGGAACTGCTCACCTCCTGGCCGGTCTACCGCGATGCCCTCGAGTCGGACGTGATCATCAACATGCCGATCGCCAAGCACCACAACATCTCCGGCGTCACCCTCAGTTTCAAGAACCTGATGGGTCTGCTCGGCGGTGACCGCGGCGCCCTGCATAACCATTTCATGACCAAGATCGTCGACATCAACATGGCGATCCGGCCCTCCCTGACCATCATCGACGCCTGGCGCATCATGCTGCGCAACGGCCCCACCGGCGGCAGCCTCGCCGATGTGGCTGAGAAACAGCTCTTCATCGCCTCCGCAGACCGGGTGGCTGCCGATGCCTGGGCCATGGGGCTGTTCAATATCGATCCCAACACCGTCGAGTATCTGCGCATCGCAGCCAAGCGGGGCCTCGGCCAGCTGGATCTCAAGCGGGTGAAAATCCAGGAGATCAACCTCGGCGTTTGATGGCTGTCCAGCGGCGTCCAGACAGGCCGCACAGACCGCAACCTTACAGCAATGGAGTGGATAGGGCCATGATGATAACCCTGCGCCGGATCTCCCAGCTGCTCTTCCTGAGCCTCTTTGTCCTGCTCTTCTTTCAGGCGCGTTTCCCCTACGAGGCCTGGCTGCCCGCCGACCTTTTCCTGCGGGCCAGCCCTCTGGTGGCCTTGACGGTGATGATTGCCAGCCGCGCCTTTATTGCTTCCACCATCCTCGCCCTGATCGTGCTCGCCCTCACCATCCCTCTCGGGCGTTTTTTCTGCGGCTGGGTCTGCCCTCTCGGCACCATCATCGACGGCAGCGACCACCTCATCCGGCGCAAGCGCAGGCCGGCGCGGCAGCGCGATCCCCTCACCTGGCGCTCCTGGAAGTTTTTCCTCCTCGCCGCGCTGCTGGTGGCCGCCCTCTTCTCCACCCAGTTCATCTGGTTTTTCGATCCCATCGCCCTGCTGACCCGCACCTTCACCACTGTGCTCCATCCAGCCTTCAGCTTTCTGCTTGGCGGACTTTTCAATGCCGCCTTCGGACTCCATCTTTTCGAGGACCAGGTCTACTCCCTTTATGATGCCGCCCAGGCCGGCGGCCTTATGCCCGTCCAGCAGCCCAGGCTCTATGAAAATATGGCCATTGCCCTCATCTTCGCCGCCATCCTCGGCCTCGGCATGGTCTCGCGCCGCTTCTGGTGCCGCAATCTTTGCCCCCTCGGAGCCCTGCTCGGCATCTTCAGCAAATACCGCCTGACCAGGCGCCATGTGAGCGCAGCCTGCACCAAATGCAGCATCTGCCAGCGCGAATGCAAGATGAACGCCATCGAGGACGATTACAGCATCAACAACACGGTGGAGTGCATCGAGTGTGCCGAGTGCGTGTCGGTCTGCAAGCCCCGGGCGGTCTCCTACACCATCGGCCGCAGCCGCGGTGAGAACCGGATCGATTTGAGCCGCAGGCGCCTGCTCCAGGCCTCGGCGGCGGGGGCGGCTGGTTTGATGCTCTTCAAGACCGCAGCGGCCGGCCGCATCCGCAAGGGCCAGGCCCTTCGTCCCCCGGGCGCCCTCACCGAGCCGCAGTTCCTCGACCGCTGCATCCGCTGCCAGGAGTGCGTCAAGATCTGCGCCACCACTGGAGCCTGCCTGCAGCCAGCCCTCACTGAAGCCGGCATCGAAGGGCTGTGGAGCCCGGTCTCGGTCCCGCGCGAGGGCTATTGCGAATACAGCTGCAACCTTTGCGGCCAGGTCTGCCCGACCGGGGCTATCCAGCCCCTGACCCTTGCGCAGAAGCAGAAGAGCCGCATGGGCACCGCCTATTTCGATAAAACCCGCTGCATCCCCTGGTATCGCCAGGAGGACTGCCTGGTCTGCGAGGAGCACTGCCCCCTCCCGGACAAGGCGATAAAATTCGATATCCGCGAGGCGCGCGGCCCCGACGGATCGATGCGGACGGTCAAGTTCCCCTATGTGGTCGAGGACCTCTGCATCGGCTGCGGCATCTGTGAGAACAAGTGCCCCGTCGTCGGCGCGCCGGGCATCTTTTTGACCGCCGCGCGCGAGATCCGGCTGGCGGAGCCGGGCAAATCGGGACTCAAGGGGACCTAGAACTATGTTTAGCGATCTGGTGCGCTCCGAAGCCCTTGAAGACGGTTCCCTGCGGATCACCCCGCTGGGGAGCCTCGAGGATATCTCGCTTCTTCCCGCCGTGCTGGCGGTCTTTGAGCAGGAATTCCGCAGGAAACATGATCATTTTGTGCTCGATCTCAGCGGACTCCCCGCCCTGCCGGCGGGCTGGGTCGCCCTGATCTTCGAGCTGACCGCGCGCGCCCGGCGCCGGGGCGGAGACCTTTGCGTCACCAACCTGCAGCGCAAGGCCCAGGGAGACCTGCTCAATTTCCAGCCCGAGACCTACCTCTGTCTGGATGAGATGGATTTTTTTCTCCCGCCAGCCGCCTCTTTCGCCGGCAGCGCAGCCTCCGAAAGGAGTGACGCGGCGATTCAGGTCGGGGCGGCCGTCTGGCCGGAGAGAGAAGCTGCGGCCGTGCCCGAGCCCGCGGCCGATCCCGCCTTGCCCCGGCAGGCGGAACCTCCGCCTGCCCTCCCTTCGGGCAGCATCACCATCCCCAGCCGGGTGGACGCCCTCTACCGCGCCTGCGATTTCGTCCTCGATTTCGCAGCCCGACAGGGTTTCGGCGAGTCCGATCTCTCCAGGATCAAGATCTCTGTCTATGAGGCGAGCCTCAATGCCATCGAACACGCCTATCACTCCGATGCGACCCAAAAGGTCAGTGTGGAGGTGGCTGCCGACAGCGAGAGAATGATCATCCAGATCGTCGACCACGGCGATGGCTTTGAGGTCAAGACCAATGAGGATTTCGATGTCACCGCTGCGGCCGCCGCACGGCGGACCGGCGGCATGGGGCTCCACATCATCCGCCGCTCCATGGACCGGGTGACCTACCACCGCGACCCCAAGCACGGGAACCGCCTGATCATGGAAAAGCGTCTGCCCCGCAACGCTTCACCCGGCCCCCTCCGGGAAGGCGATGCGGAAGAAACACCGTGGCCCGAGCCCTCCGGCACGGGCGAAATGCCATGAGCCACATCATCCGCCTCAACCGGCGCATTTTGCTGCCGTTGATCCTCTTCCTGCTGCTCATCACTGCCATTGGAGGCGGCCTCCTCTGCCTTCGCCAGTCTCTGCCGGCCCGCCCGGCCGAGGAGGAGAGGAGTGAGGCGGTCGCGGAGGAGCCCGAGGAGCCGGATCTGGCCGCCGTCGCCACATCAGCCGGGGTCGTTCATCTCAAACGGGCCCTCTTCTGCCTCGATATCCACAAACGCAGGCCGGTGATCATCAAATCGGCCTTCAGCCGCCGCGTCGATTACATCTACTGCTATACCGTGATCACCGCTCCGCCCGAGGGAGTGAATATCCTTCACCGCTGGATTCTGGAGGGACAGCCGGTCTTCGAACGGCGCCTGCGGGTGCAGGGCAAGAACTGCCGGGTGTGGAGCTGCCGCCACCTGATGAACAAGGAGCCAGGCAGCGGCCGGGTCGAGATCGTTGTGGAGGAGGGGAATATGCTCGGCTCGTCTGTGTTTACATTGATATAAAAGAGAAGTGTCATTATGAGCGCTGAACAACTGCGAGATGAAATACGCCGCTTCCAGCGACGGAAAAAATGGTTCGCCCTTCCCCTTGTGCTGCTGGGTTTGATCATGCTCGTCACCCCCGGCCCCGGCATGGCGATCCTTCTTCTCGGCTTCATGCTGCTCTTCCCCCGCGACGGTCACCGCGTCCTCAACTGGATCCGCGCGCGCTGGCGGCGCCTGCGCGGCTCTTCCTCGACCCCCCGCCCGTGAGGGACGGGAACTCCACATCAGCGCCCGGGGGATTCCGGCTCACAAAATGAATTGAAACTTTTTGGAGACTGCCGAGTCTAATAGTTGATTCGTTTTACAACCCCCTTCCAAGGAGGAGAAATCATGTATTTTGGAATGAGTGATATCCTGCTGCTGGCCCCCGCCCTGATCCTGACCCTCTACGCCCAGTTCAAGATCAAGAGCGCCTACAACAAGTGGAGCCAGGTCTCTTCTACTTCCGGTCTGACCGGTGCCCAGGTGGCCAAAAGCCTGCTGCAGCGCAACAGCATCCTCGATGTCGAGGTCGGCCGCGTGGAGGGAAATCTGACCGATCATTACGATCCCATCCACAAGACCCTCAATCTTTCCGACGGCGTCTATGCCACCAATTCCATCGCGGCCATCGGCGTGGCCGCCCATGAAACCGGCCACGCCATCCAGCACAATGTGGCTTACAGCCCCCTCAAGCTGCGCCAGACCATGTATCCCCTGGCCAATTTCGGTTCCATGCTGGCCATGCCCCTTTTCATCATTGGGCTGATGGTTTCATCCCTGAAATTCCTCACCACCCTCGGCATCGCCTTTTTCGCCGCCTCGGTCTTTTTCACCCTCGTCACCCTGCCGGTGGAGTTCAACGCCTCCAAGCGTGCTCTCGCACAGCTGACCAGCAGCGGCATGATCAAGGGCGAAGAGGTCGACGGCGCGCGCAAGGTGCTCAATGCCGCTGCCCTGACCTATGTGGCGGCCGCGGCCATGGCGGTTCTTCAGCTGATCAGACTGCTGATGATTCGCAACGATCATTGATATTCGGAAAGGAACTATATGAACGGCAAGAAACGCTCGGTCCTGCTCACGGCCGGTATCTTTATCGGCATCATGATTGGATTGGTAATTTCGAGTAATTTTGACTGGGTGATGCACAGCATCGCTTCAGATCGTGCTGAAAGCGCCGTCGCCCTCGGTTCCAGTGAGCCCGTCTCGCAGGAACTGATGGGGCTGCAGAGCCTCAGCAAGGCCTTCACCGAGGTCGCGAAAATCGCCAGTCCGGCGGTGGTGACCATCAACAGCAGCACGGTGGTCAAGCAGAGCGTCCGTCATCCCTTCATGGACGACCCCTTTTTCCGCCAGTTTTTTGACGTCCCCGACCAGAAGCGGGTGATGCGCGGCCTTGGCAGCGGAGTCATCGTCAATCCCGATGGCTATATCCTCACCAACAACCATGTCATCAAGGATGCGGATGAGATCACCGTCATGATCGACAAGGTGGAGCATCAGGCCAAGGTGAT
>JAKPUX010000302.1 GCA_029554865.1 bacterium
GGGGATCCTGAAAAAGTCGCAGCGTTGAAATTTAGTGTATCATGACAGGAAGATAGCCCAACCAGACAAGAATCTGGGCCATTCTCCGGCTTGTAGGCCGCCCTGCAAAAAGGCAAAAAAATGGTCCCGCAGCCAGCAGGCCAGGTTCATCACCAGGAAGACGGTCGCAATCCAGCTTTCGCTGGTCCTGGCCGTCCTGGCTTTGACACGTTCCAGCTGATATTTTCTTTTGCCTTCGCCGAATTTGCCTTCGATGCCGTTTCGGATGCCTTGTTCTTTACGATAGCGCTTGCGTTGCTTTTTGACTTCTGCGGCATTTTCTTCAGTGACGGCTGGCGGTCGACCGAGAGCTTTGCCTGAAAAACGAATGTGATTCTCTTTTAAAAAATCGCGATTCTCCCGGCTGCCGTAGATCTTGTCTCCAATCACCACTTCCGGATAATGGCCGAAGCGTTCTTTGAAATTCTCTACCTGCTTTTTCAGATCTTTGTTCTCATTGAATGCGTCCCAACTCATCCGGTCCAGGTAGATATAGCCATTGACCAGACTGGCCGAAATCTTGGCGCCGAATTCGACTTCTTTGCCACTCTTGCCGCGGACGATCGGACGAACATGAGGCTGTGAAACACTTACAATGCGATCATCGGTTTGATGGCTGATTTGATCGTACATCTCTTTCTGCTGACGATATACTTCCTGGATGATCCAAAATATGCGCAAGTTCTTATACTCAACCAGCTGTTCCCGATCTCTGCAGATGTCCAGCAACATATTGATTGATTTGATATTACGTCGTAGATAATTCAGCTGTTTGCGTACCGCCTTTCGGATTTTCTTGTGATCCTTCTTTTTCTGTTTGATGATCAGAAGATATTCTTTGCGAGCCACCCGGCGATAGGTCCGGGGTTTTTCAACCCCTTCCAGGGAGGCACTCAACCGGTCGATCAGTTTTTCACTTTGCTCTCGGGAGGTGTTCAACAAATCCAGATCCGTTGGATATTTGATATCCGCCGGCGCGACCGTGGCATCCAGGATCAGTTGTCCCTGATTGCTTTTCTCCTTCTGGTCCTCCGGGACCGTGTCAGCGACAACTTTCTTCTTGCCCTTGCTGGAACTGACCTTTAGAGCGTTAACGGCGCTGATAAATTCACCGGTCATTTGCTCAAAGGTCTCCAGCCCCAGCCGTTTACGGATAGCTACAAAAAGCGTCGGGTGAAATACTGGTTTGTGCGTAAAACCGGAGAGTCCCAAAAAGTATTGCAGGTAGGGATTCTCTTTGATCAACTCAATGGTGTCTTCATCAGAGCTTTTGAGAAAATGCTTGATAATGATCGCCCCAATGATGATTTGGCTCTTTGTGGCGGGACGGCCATAGTCTTTGCGGAAATTCCTGGTGTAGATTTCCGCCAGCTTTTCCCACGGAATAACATTGGCAAGTCGAACCCAGCGATTCTTGGGATCAAGACTTGTCTCGAAGGGGGTTTTAAATTCCGCGACGGGAATTTGCTTGAAATCGGTCTCTTTGATCATGATCAATCTGCAAGGTTATTTTGACTATTTGCCAATATGATATTCATAAATATTGCAATAGTCAAGGATTAATTGCAAATTAATCAATTTACTACAATTTAATCAGGAGACCCTAAATACTCCCTCCCGGTGGCAGCTCGGTTCTCCGGAAGCCGATAACTTTACAAGAGTTACCAAAAATTCGCTTGCACTTGAGAATCTAATCGGCTATTTTACCCCATGCAAAGCGCCCAAAGTTGAGGAGCCTGTGATGGAATGGATCATAACCATGCTGCTGCTGGCCGGAATGGCCCTTTTCGGCTATTACTATATCCGGAGATTCAGGAGAAGTGAGGGGGGCAGCGAGGGCAAGCTTATGCTGGTCGCCGTGCGCCGGCGGGAAGTGGGCATGAAGCGAAGTCTCGAGCTGAGCAGAGAGGAGCACGAGGAAACCACCGCCCTGCTCGACAGGCAGTGGCGCATCATCCACGGACGCTGGATAGGTCTCGGCGCCCACTATCTGCAGGGTTTCGCGAGCGATGCAGCCGGCATACCTGCCCCCGGCGACCAGGATTGGCGGCTCTTTCAGCTCTACGGTCTTAATGATTACGCCATGTTCCGCCGCTGCGTCGCGGTCCTCGAGGAGGAGAGCAACAACCTGCTGCGCCACCATCTTGAGATCCGCCTCATCCCCGGCGAGTCGATGGCCGATGTCGGCGGCAAGGTGAAGCGGCTGATCTGACGCAGGGCGACGTGAGTCCGCACCGAGGGGAGAGCGATCCAGCCGGAGCCGCGTCAGGCCCTGGTGCCGGCGAGGAGATCCCTGCCGGCAGGCAGTCCGCCGGCGGCGACGGCGCATTCGGCCGCCCGCACAATGGCCTGCGCCACCATTTCAGTGGCATAAGCCCCGGCCAGAGTGGCGCTGGTGCGCACCTTGCCGGTGGCGAGGGCGAAGAGGGTATCCCCGTCGAAGAGGGTGTGAGCGGGACGGATGGCGCGGGCCAGGCCGTCCTGGGCCATCTGCGCCATCTTGTTGCACTCCTCCTTGTTGAGCCGGGCGTTGGTCGCCACCACGCCGATCACCGTGGCGCCGGCGGCCCGCAGGGCCAGGCGTCCGGTAAGGCTGTTCAGCAATTTCAGGGAACCGGCGAAGCCCTTGCCGCGCAGAGGCCGCGTGCCCGCGATGATGTTTCCATCCTCCGCCACGACATCTCCGAAGGGATTAACGGCCATCAGCGCCCCAACCACCAGGCCGCCTCCCAACCTGACTGCCACGCTGCCGATGCCGGTTTTGGTCGCGCGACCGGGGCCGAGCAGCTTGCCTGCGCTGCAGCCGGCGCCCGCGCCGAAATTTCCCTCCGGGACGGCGTGGCCGGAAGCAGCCAGAGCAGCGGTGTAGCCCATCTCCGCGCCGGGCCGGGCTTCAGCGCTGCCCAGACCGAGGTCGAAGAGGATGGCGGCCGGCACAATCGGCACACGCACCGCCCCGCTTTTATAGCCCACCCCCTTTTCGCTCAGGAAGCGCACCACCCCGTCAGCTGCGGCCAGCCCGAAAGCGCTGCCCCCGGCCAGCAGCACTGCATTAACCCGCTGCACCAGGTGCATCGGCCGCAGCAGGTCGGTCTCGCGTGTACCCGGGGCCCCGCCCCGCTGGTCCACCCCGCCGACCGCCCCTTCGCCATCGCACAGCACCACAGTGCAACCGGTCAATCCCTCGGCATCGGTGGCATGCCCGACCCGGATGCCGGGTACAGCGGTGATGGTGTTATTGTCAGCCATAAATAATCCTTGCGTTAAAAAACAGACTTTACTATACTAAGCCGTCAGGGCGCCGGCGGGGAAGCGGAGCCTCCCAACCTGGAGAGCTTTCATGCAGGAAAACTATGTCATCACTATCGGGCGGCAGTTTGGCAGCGGCGGCCATCAGATCGGGCGCAGACTGGCCGAGCGGCTCGGGATCTCCTTTTACGACAAGGAGCTCATCCGCATCGCCTCGGAGCAGAGCGGTCTCAAGGAGGAGTTCTTCGAACAGGTGGATGAGAAGAAGCGGTTCAGCCTCTTCGGGGGACTGTTGGGTTCGCGGGGTATTGCCTCGGAGGAGTATAACGCCAATTTCTACCTCAACAATGAAAGCCTCTTCAGGATCCAGGCCGAGGTCATCCGCGAGATCGCAGGCAAAGAGTCCGCCCTCTTCGTCGGTCGCTGCGCCGATTACATTCTGCAGAACCACCCCCGCGCCTTCCATATCTTCGTCTGCGCCGATCTGGCGGAACGGATCAGGCGCGTCGCCGAACGCCACAGCCTGACGGCGGGCAAGGCGGAAGAGCTCATTGCGAAAACCGACAAACAGCGCGCCGCCTATTACAACTATTTCACCAGCAAAAACTGGGGGGCGGTGGCCTCCTACCACCTCTGCATCAACTCCTCTTTTCTCGGCATTGAAGAGACAGTGGAGTTGATCCGCCAGCTCACAGGAAAAAAGTTCGCCCTGTAAATAACGCGGGGCAGCCGCCCCGCGCCGGGATTACCTCTGTGCAACCGGGGTGGTGTACCACTTTTCAATCGCCGCCTTGATCGCCGGAATCGCCTTCTGACCCGCCTCGATGCCCGCGACCATCAGCTCCTTCTTTTTGGAAAAATCCATCGTCCCGACATTGCCCACTTCCGGCTCGATGAGAATATCGGCCTGCCGGTTTTTATACTCGTCGATCCGCTTGCCCATGATGTCGATCGCCTGCAGGGTGATCTGGACGATGTTCCCGGTCTCGTAATTGGTAATATCCTTGCCAATATTGACCGCAATGACGATGTCGGCCCCCTTTTCGCGCGCGGTCTCGGGCGCAATGCTGCCGTTGACCCCCCCATCCACCAGGATCCGGTCGTTGATGTTCAGGGGAGTAAAGATGCCGGGGATGGAGGCCGAGGCGCGCACCGCCAGCTCAACCGGCCCCTTTTCGAGCACCACCGACTCGCCGGTGTTGAGATCGACGGCCATGGCGTAGTAGGGGATCTTCATCTCCTCGATGTGGCGAATCTTGACGTGTTCAGTGACAAATTTTTCCAGTTTGTTGCCTTTGACCGGTCCGGTCTTGGAAGAGAGAATGGAAAAGTCGAAGATGTCATCCTTCTCCAGTTCAAAGGCGAGCCACTCCAGCTCAAAGCTGTTGGGATTGGCGGCGTAGATGGCGCCGATCAGGCTGCCGACCGAGGTGCCGACGATCATGTCGATCGGGATTTTTTCCTGCTCGAGCACGCGGATGACCCCGACATGGGCGAATCCCCGGCTGGAGCCTCCACCAAGAACCAGGGCGATCCTGGGTGGCCGGTTATTCAGGGGCAGGACCTTTTTCGCGGTGGTGAGACAGCCCTGCATAACCAGGATCACCAGCAGGAGGAGCACCAGCAGGGGCCGCGCCATCTTGATTTCCACTCTTGTCATCTCGAGCTGCTCCCTTAGTTTTAACCAGAGGGCTGACCTGACGCCCTCACTGCTCATTAATTGAAGTAAAATAGCCAATCGGGGAGCCAAATTCAAGCAAAAAAGCGGCATGACGGAAGCGGCTCTGTGCAACCGGAGCGGCACACCAAGGCGAGCGGCTCTTCACACGCCTTGCCAAACGGCTGCAGACAGCAGTGGCCTTTCCGCCCTCAGCTCTTTTTGGGGCCAAAGAGGGCATCCAATTTGCGGCGGGCCTCCTCCGCTTTGCTCCCTGCACCCGTCGGCTGGTCGGCCGAACTGAAATAATCGCAAAAGTTGCCTGACTCCTTTTCCTTGACCCACTCCGCCTGGGGCTCGCGGCAGGCGTGATAGGCAAGGGGATCATAAAAACGGCAGTTACGGCAGCAGTGCAGGTAGCTGCCGCAGCTTATGCAGAGCTGCTGCCGGCCGGGTTTGCCATCCATAACATTTTCGCTTTTGCAATGGTAGCAGATCATGTACACTCCTCGTTCAAGCTGCTTCACTCCCCGGCGCGACCGGCGGCGCAGCCGCCGTCGGCTGGAGGCAGATCATTCGCGGCGGCTTTAGCTCTTGCCCTCGACAGAATAAAAGACGATCTGTCCGTGGGTCATATCCCTCGCCGCCGCGCTAAAGGGCTCCGCCTCCCGCAGTCTGAAGGCCACCTTCATTCGCACCTCCACCCCGTACTCCGTTCCCTCAATCACCCCCTCATGGCGGTCGATCAGCTTCATCACGGTGCTGAGGTGGTCGTACCCCAGCTGGAACTCGAGCGAGCGGGTCCACCAGACCTGCCGGATGACGGTCTGATCGAGGGTCAGGACGGCGGCATCGCTGTAGGCGCGGACCAGTCCGCCGGTGCCGAGTTTGGTGCCGCCGAAATAGCGCACAACGACGAGGATGAGATTGGTGAGATCGCGTCCGTTGATGACCTGGAGGATGGGCTTGCCGGCTGTGCCAGAGGGTTCGCCGTCATCGGAGAAGCGGCTGTTCTCCCCGGTGCCGCTGCCCAGGCGCCAGGCATAGCAGTGGTGGGTGGCATCGAAAAAACGTTTGCGCAGAGCGGCGAGAGTGGCCTCCGCCTCCTCACGCCCGGCCGCGGGCGCGGCAAAACCGAGAAAGCGGGAGCCCTTGATCTTGAGCGCGGATTCGGCCGCGCCCGCGATAGTTTGATAGAAATCCTTATTCATGATCGGATGGCCGGGCGGGGAAAGAGCCCGCCCTAGAGCCCGCTGGCGGATTCCTTGATGACATGGCGCGCAATCACGCCGCGCTGGATCTGGTTGGTGCCCTCATAGATCTGGGTGATTTTGGCGTCGCGCATGTATTTTTCGACCGGATAATCCTTCATATAGCCGTAGCCTCCGAAGATCTGCACGGCGTCGGTGGTGACGCGCATGGCGGTGTCGGCAGCCAGCACCTTGCACATCGCCGATTCGCGCCCGTAGTCTTTCGCACCGGCATCGATCATGCGCGCGGTGGCGTAGACCAGTGCGCGGGCGGCTTCGACCTGCGTGGCCATGTCGGCAAGCATGAACTGGACCCCCTGAAAGGCGGAGATGGGCTGGCCGAACTGCTGGCGGGTGCGGGCATAGCGCACGGCGTGATCAAGGGCGCCCTGGGCGATGCCGACCGCCTGGGCGGCCACGCCGGGACGGGAGCGGTCGAGGGTCTTCATGGCGATGATGAATCCCATCCCCTCCTTGCCGAGCAGATTCTGACGGGGGATGGCGCAGTCCTGAAAGACCACCTCGCAGGTGGCCGAGGCGCGGATGCCCATCTTCTCCTCTTTCTTGCCGAAGATCAATCCCGGCGTCCCCTCCTCGACGAGGAAGGCGGTGGCGCCGCGGGCCCCGCGCGAGGGATCGGTGGTGGCGATGACGGTGTAATAGCGGGATACCCCCCCGTTGGTGATAAAATGCTTGGTGCCGTTGAGGATGTAGCGGTCGCCCTCGAGCCGGGCGGTGGTCTGGATCGCCCCCGCGTCCGATCCTGCCTCCGGTTCGGTCAGACAGAAAGCGGCCAGCCCCTCCCCGGCAGCCAGCACGGGAAGGTGCCTGCGCTTCTGTTCATCGGTACCGGCAATCAGGAGGGGAAAGGTGCCGAGGGCCGTGCCGGCCAGGGCCAGGGCGATGCCGCCGCAGGCTCGGGAGAACTCTTCGGTGACCAGGGCCATCTCTGTGATGCCGCCTCCCATCCCTTCATACTCCTCCGGAATCCAGAGGCGGAAAAAGTCCATGCGCGCCATCTCGCGGACGATGGGCCAGGGGAACTCGGCACTCCGGTCATATTCCGCTGCCGCCGGGGCGATGGTGCCGGCAGCGAATTCACGGGCCAGCTGCTGCAGGGTGGCCTGCATCTCGGTCAGATAATAGTCCATCATCCTTTGGTTTTCTCCTGCTTCTGATAAAGAAGAGCCAGGGCCTGCTCAGCGGCGTGCTGCTCGGCCACCTTTTTGGAAGTGCCGGTGCCGGTGCCATGCTTGCTGCCGTTGATAAAAACCGCAACGGTGAAAACCTTGTTATGATCCGGCCCCTCCTCGTTTTCGACCATATAGACCGGGCCGGTCTTGTTTTCGCGCTGGCAAAATTCCAGCAGCAGGCTCTTGAAATTCTTGTATTGGGTCTCCTCCAGCAAGGCCGAAAGCCCGGTCACGATGTGCTTGTGAATCATCTTGCGGGCTGGCTCGAGGCCGCCGTCCAGATACATCGCCCCGATCAGGGCCTCGACCGCATCAGAGAGGATGGAATCCCGCGAACGCCCGCCGGCGCGCTCCTCCGAATCATTGAGCAGGAGATAGCGGCCCAGGCCGAATTCATGCCCGACACGGCTGAGGTTGACCCGGTTGACGAGCAGGGACTTGTAATTGGTCAGCACCCCCTCCTCCTCGTCCGGGAACTCGGTGTAGAGGTTTTCGGTAACCACCAGGCCGAGGACCGAGTCCCCGAGCAGCTCGAGGCGCTCATTGGACTGCAAGCGGTCTTCGCCGGTGTGGACGAGATAGGAACGATGCTTGAGGGCCTGGATCAGGAGGGACTGATCGTGGAAGCGGTAATTGATGACGCGCATCAGCTCTTCAAGCTGCGGGGTCTTGACTTCGCGGCGTGTTTTGAGAAGCTTGGACCAGGGGACCTTCAACCACTGCATGGGATCTCCCACATTTGCCAGTTCTGCAGAGTTGACGCCGGGCTCATGCGGCGTAAGGTTTGAGTGGAGCAAAAAGTATAGACCGGTCTGCTATCCGGCGAATCTTTTCAAGAGCAGTGTGACATTGTGACCGCCAAAGCCGAACGAGTTGGAGAGGGCCACCTCCACCCGGCGCTCCCTGGCCCGGTTGGGGGTATAGTCGAGATCGCAAAGAGGATCCGGGGTTTCGAGATTGGCGGTCGGGTGGACGATTTGGCGCTGAATGGACATGATGGTAGCGATGGCCTCGGCCGCGCCTGAGGCGCCAAGGAGATGGCCCAGCATCGACTTGGAGGAGCTGATCGAGAGGCGCCAGGCATGATCGCCGAAAAGAGTCTTGATGGCCAGGGTCTCGGTCTTGTCGTTGAGGGGCGTGGAGGTGCCGTGGGCGTTGATGTAATCGACGGACACGGGGGGAAGATTGGCACTGCGCAGGGCCTGCTGCATCGAGCGCAAGGCCCCGTCGCCGGAGGGATCCGGCGCCGTGATGTGGTTGGCATCAGCGCTGAAGCCATAGCCGCCCAGCTCTGCATATATTCTCGCCCCGCGTCTGCGGGCATGTTCGAGTTCCTCGAGCAAAAGGACGCCCCCCCCCTCTCCCATGATAAAACCGTCGCGGTGGAGATCGAAGGGCCGGCTGGCGCGCTCGGGTTCGTCATTGCGGGTGGACATGGCGTGCATGGCATTGAAGCCGGCTATACCTATCGGATTGATCGGGGCTTCGGAGCCGCCGGCAAGGATGCCGTCGGCTTCGCCGAGGCGGATATGGGTGAAGGCCAGCCCGATGGCGTGGGCGGCCGAGGCGCAGGCTGAAACCGTGGTGTAGTTGACCCCCTTGAGGCCGTGACGGATGGAGACCAGCCCGGGGCAGATGTCCGGGATCAGCATCGGGATGAGGAGCGGGCTGACGCGGGCGGGGCCGCGCTCGAAGAGAACCTGACACTCCTTTTGAAAGACCTGCATGCCGCCGATGCCGGAGCCGAGAACGACCCCGAAACGGTCGCGGTCGCACTGCCCGAAATCGATGCCTGCATCCTCCACGCACTTTTGCGCCGCGATCACCCCGAACTGGGTGAAGCGGTCCATGCGGCGCGCCTCCTTGGGCTCAATATAGTCGGTCACCACGAGATCCCTGATCTCGCCTGCTATCCGGGTATCATAGGCGGAGGAATCAAAGGCCTCAAAACGGGAAATGCCGCTCTTTCCAGCAACCAGATTGTCGAACATCTGCGCAGGGGTGTGCCCGAGGGGGGATACCACTCCCATCCCGGTCACCACAACTCTTCTGCCATCCATCGCTCACCTCAACAAGCTTGTATTTTAAGCCCTTGCCGGCGGAATCTAAAAATGAGGGGCAACTTGCGCTGCCCCTCTGGTGTGTTAATTCTTGCCCAGCTTCTCATTAAGGTACTTGAGGGCATCACCGACAGAGGCGAGCTTCTCGGCCTCCTCGTCGGGGATTTCGATGCCAAACTCTTCCTCGAAAGCCATGACCAGCTCGACGGTATCCAGGGAATCGGCCCCCAGATCATCGATGAAGGATGCTTCAGGGACGACCTCGCTGGCGGCGACGCCAAGCTGCTGGACGATGATTTCTTTAACGCGATCTTCAATAGCCATTGTTTGTTCCTCCTATGGGGTTTGGAAAATGTGCTGCTTGTTATTATGGTCTATGTATATTCTGCCTGCTTGTCTCTTGCTCTCGAACCTATCTCTCCTACATGACCATCCCGCCATCGACCTGCACCACCTGGCCGGTCACATAATCGGCAAGCGGGCTGGCCAGGAAGAGAACGATATCCGCCACATCTCCCGGGGTTCCGGGGCGCTTGAGGGGAATGAGGGCGAGAAAACCCTCCTTCGCCTCCTGTGGCAGTTCCCTGGTCATGTCGGTTTCGATATAGCCCGGGGCCACGGCGTTGACCTGGACGTTGCGTCCGCCCAGTTCCTTGGCTGCCGACTTGGTCAGGCCGATCACACCCGCCTTGGAGGCGGCATAGTTGGCCTGGCCGACATTCCCCATCAATCCCACTACCGAGGCAATATTGATGATCTTGCCGGCGCGCTGCCGCATCATCACCTTCGCCGCCGCCCTGGTCCCGTTGAAGGTCCCGCGCAGATTGACGGCGATGACGCTGTCCCACTGCTTCTCGTCCATGCGCACGAGCAGACCGTCGCGGGTGATACCGGCATTGTTGACAAAGATGTCGACCCGTCCCATGGCTGCCATCGCGGCTTCAATCAGGGCCTCAGCGTCACTCATCGAACTGATGTCGCCCTGCACGGCCAGGGAGCGGCGGCCGAGGGCCTTCACCTCTGCGGCGGTCGCCTCCGCGCCCGCACCGTCGATGTCCGAGACCACGACGTCGGCTCCGGCGCCGGCCAGACGCAGGACGATGGCCTTGCCGATGCCCCGCGCTCCGCCGGTCACTACCGCTGTTTTTCCTGTCAGATCGATCACCTGTCCATCCTCATACATATTCCAGCACATCCTTGAGGGTGCTGACTGTACGCACCCGGACCTCGGGTGCGATGCGTTTCACCAGGCCGCTGAGTACGCTCCCGGCCCCGATCTCGATGAACTCATCGGCTCCGTCTGCTGCCATCCGGCGCACCTGCTCAGACCAGCGCACGGGGCTGACCAGCTGCCGCTCCAGCAGGGAGCGGATTTCACCACTCGTTTGCGCGGGCTGCGCAGTCACATTGCAGTACACCGGCATGCGCGGCGCCCGGAAAGGAGCTTCGGCCAGAGCCTGCGCCAGTCCGGCGCGCGCAGGTTCCATCAGGGGCGAATGAAAGGCCCCGCTCACAGCCAGGGGCAGCGCCCGCCGGGCGCCTGCCGCCACGGCCGCCTTGATGACCGTCTCAACGCCCACCTTGCTGCCGGAGACAATGAGCTGCTGATCCGAGTTGATGTTGGCGACGACCGCATTCTCCCCCGGGGGGAGCGCAGTGCAAATTTTTTCAAGCAGCACCTGGTCGAGGCCGATAATCGCAGCCATGGCGCCAGGCTGCCGTTCGGCGGCAGCGGTCATCGCCGCGGCGCGCCTGGCCACCAGGCGCATCCCCTCGGCAAAACTCAAGGCTCCGGCCGACGCAAAAGCGGTGAACTCGCCGAGGCTGTGACCAGCGGCCATCCCCGGCCTGAACCCGCGCCTGCGCAGCAGCCCCTGCAGGGCATAGCTGTGGACGAAGAGGGCAGGCTGGGTGACCTGGGTTCGGCGCAGCTCGTCGGGAGGCCCCTCAAAGGAGAGGCGGGCGAGATCGAAACCGAGCAGTTCGTTAGCCCT
>JAKPUX010000325.1 GCA_029554865.1 bacterium
CGGCCCGCCCATTCGCAGTAGGCCACCGCATCATCCCAGGATACCTCGATGACCGGATAATCGGCATACTGGGTATTGCCATAGTAACTATTCCGTGTGTAGGACGAATCACTCTCAGGCCTCCTGCACTCCCCGGCTGCCGCGCACCGGGCATACTGGGCATTGGTCACCTCGGTCTGATCCATCCAGTAGGCATCCAGGTACACCGTGTGCTGCGGTTTTTCGTCGCTATTAGCATCGCCATCCCCATCCGTGGAGCCCATCAAGAACTCCCCTGCCGGTACGCAAACCAGGGTCATGCCATCAATAGGTGAGGTCCAGGTTTGTCCAATCTCAGTGCAGGCCGGGGGTGTACCGGAAGGCAGCGGTGTATCGGTCAGGTCAGTGACCACAACCGGGGTGGGTTCCTTCCCTGATAACCAGTCCGACATCCAGGCAGCAGACAGACCTCCCAATCCCAGGAGAACCAGCACGACGATCCAAACCCAACCCGGTTTTTTGCCGGGCCCGGTACTCTTTGATTGTGTCTCCGCTTTCGCCCGGCGTTCCGCCTCCCTCCGGGCACGATCCGCCGCTTCCCGCTCCAACCGGGCTTCCGCCTCCACCTTTTTGCGGGCCAGTTCCGCCTGCCGGGCCCGCTCCGCAGCCTCCCGGTCGGCCTTTTCCTCCGCCCCCCGCCGCTCTGCCTGCGCTTTTTCTTCCTGAATAACTGCCAGAGCCTGATTGATCCGCTTGCGCGGCAACATCAGCTTGGGATTACCAGAGTAAGCTGCTTCCAGCTGTTTTAACAGCTCCTCAGCCAACTGCCATTCCTCGGCGGTTTCCATGTCCTTCAAGGCAGACAGGCCTTCATCCAGGGTCCAGACCGGGGCTGGTACGGCCGGCACCGATCTCACAGGTGACGGGGCCGGATCTACCGCAGCTAGTTCCCCAAGTAACTGCTCGGCTGCAGCCCCATCCCAGGGGCGCTGCCGGGGATCCTCGGACAGCATTTTAGCCACCAGTTCATCCACACCAGCCGGCACATCCGGCCGCAAGGCCCGCGTGCGTTTTCCCGGCGGCTGGTTCTTGTAGGACCGCCCGGTGAGCATCTCGTACAGGATCAGGCCGAGGGCATAGATATCCGAAGCCGGGGGCAGGTGCGGTTTTCCGGCTTCCTGCTCCGGACTCATGTAAGCCGGCGTGCCCGGGGAGGTCTGCAGCTCCCGGCTGCCGCCAAAGCTGGACCCGCTCACCTGAAGGGCATTCGCCGGCTGAGCCAGTCCCAGGTCGGCAACTTTAACCGTGCCGGTTGAATCAAACAGAATGTTGCTGGGCTTGAGATCCCGGTGCACAACATCCTGTTCGTGCAGTGCGCCCAGCCCGGCTGCCACCTGCCGGGCAATCTGCAGCGCATCTTCGATGGCCAGCGGACCGGATTTCATCCTGTCCATCAGCGAGCCGCCGGCAGCATACTCCATCACCAACACCAGCAGACCCGAGGCTTCATCCGGGGCAAACTTGTAGATGCGGATGACGTTCGCATGTGTGATGCGGTGACCGAGCCGGGCTTCCAGGGTGAAGCGGGATTGGGCCCGCTCATAATAACCATCCGCCATCCCGGAAGAACGGCGCAGGATCTTGAGCGCCACCGTTTCCTTCAAATTCAGGTCAGCAGCCCGGTAAACCTCGCCAAAACCGCCTTCGCCAATGAAAGCTTCAATCTGGTAGTCTCGCAGAACAATATCGCCGGGCTGGAAGATGGGCATGGAAGAACCCCTGTGATTGGATTGAGGTTATTGTATCATTTTTATCGTGCTGTGTTGTTTGAATGTGTTTTTTTCGAGGCGGCTGATAGTGGTTGACGCGGTTCTCCAGTAGCACAGGCTCATGCTTGCGCCGCGCCCAGAAGTAGAGTGGAGGACTGGCGCACCATCTGACGAGGCTCCTCTTGCGGCTTTCCCGCAAGCCGTTTCTCGCAAACAGACGTGTTTCCAGTCCCCCCTCATCGAACCGTGCATGAAGTTTTCCCTCACACGGCTCTCCG
>JAKPUX010000328.1 GCA_029554865.1 bacterium
CCAAGATCGGGAGCGGCGCCGAGAAAGGGTAGCCCGAGACCGACGCCGCCGTCAATCAGATCGCTGCCGAGAGCGAGATGCATGAAGGGGATATCCGGCAGGGAGCCGTCGGCCTTGCGCGGTGCGGCGGCCAGGGCATAATCGACGCCGACAAAATCCGCCGCCGTGACCACAAAAGGCGCGAGCCAGCTGTTGGCCTCCTGGACGGCGAAGCTGCCCAACTCGGCGCCACCGTTGAAGGAGAGGCAGTTCTTGACCGTCAGGGTCTGACCGGCCGCCAGGGGTTTGGTGATGCGGTAATTAGCGGTCCCATTGCCATACCCGGTGCAGTTGTAAAGGGTCATCGAGCCGACGTTGTTATTCTGGTCGAAGCCCTTGGCCTTGCAGTTAAAGGCGAGGCAGTGGGTGAGGATGAAATGGTGCATGAGCATGTCGCGGTTGCTGTTGTCGCCCCCGCCCATCTTGAAGCCGTTGCCGTTGGCCTGGGAGCCGGGATCGCTGCCGTCCTTGAGCCAGCCGTTGCCCCAGGTCCAGCAGTTCTCGAGGATGGTGGTAACATTGGTGGCGCCGCGCATATAGCCGTCCCAGCCATCGTCACAGTTGCCCCAGGCGCGGCAGCCATAAAAATAGTTATCACTGCCGACGTCGAGTTTCGGGGCGAAGCCGTCGGCGTCGCCATAGTCGGGCGGGTCGGCGTTATGGTAAGAGTCGCAGTTGATGATGCGGTTGTGGTGGGCGCCGGCGGAGAGTTGGATGCCGGAGTCGCGGCATTCGAAAAAAGTGCAATTTTCGATCAGGTTGTACGCGCCGGTGGCGCTGGTGATCTGCAGGCCGTTGTCTCCGGCGCCCTTGAGATCGAAATCCCGGAAATGCCACCAGCTCGCCTTGAGGGTAAAGGCCCGGCTGCCGAGGGCCTCCTTCGAGCAGTCGATCAGCGGACGTTCGCCCGGATAGCCCCACAGGCAGGATCTTTTGATTTCCGTGCCGCTCTTGGCGTCGCCGATGGTGACATTGGCGGTCAGCTCATGGATGCCGGCGCGGAGAAAGATGGTGTCACCCCCCGCGGCCTTGATGACCGCCTTGGGGATGGTCTTGAGGGGCTTCTCCAGCGTGCCCGGATTGAGATCGCTGCCGTCCGGGGAGACATAAATGGCGGCACGGGTGAGGGAGGAGAAGAGAAGAAGTGCGAGAAAAATCTTTTTCATTTTGCTGCTCTGTCCTGGAAGGTGAATGGCTCTGGTCAGATGGATAGGTATTATTAGCCATTTTCCCGG
>JAKPUX010000347.1 GCA_029554865.1 bacterium
GCATCACCTTCTCGGGCAGGGCCGGGGAGGGTTTCCAGGCCGGTGCGGCCGCAAGAGCGGCGAAGATGGGCTCGTAGGCGTCGAGCCGCTCCTGGCAAAGGGGACAGCCGCGGAGATGGTCGAGTTTGGCCCTGTCCGCCAACTGGTGGTCGAGATAGAGCTGCAGCTCTGCATCGCGCAAATGGTCTGTCATGATGTGGCCTCCACAGGATAGTGCGCGGCAAGCCGATCGCGCAGAAAGCGCCGCGCACGAAAAAGATAGTTTTTGACCGTGCCCTCGGGTAGGCCGGTGATCTCGCCGATCTCGGCGTAGCTCAGCTCTTCGAGATGGAAAAGGGTCAGGATGGTGCGGTAAGGCAGGGGCAGGGCCTCGATTTCGCGCTCCAGGGTGATGCGCAGATCGCTCGCCTCCGCGCGCTCGAGCGGCGAGGGTCCGGATGAGGGCACCCATTCCACCCGGCGCACCTCCTCGTCCTCCTCTTCCGCGCTCGTCGCCGCCAGATCCTGATAAAGGGGCACGCGCTTCTTTTGCAGATAATTGATGCAGGTGTTGTGGGCGATGGCGGCCACCCAGGTGGAAAACCGGGATTTGTACTGGAATTCGCCCAGGCTTCGATAGATGCGCAAAAAGATCTCCTGGCAGAGGTCCTCGCGGTCCGCTGCCCTGGGTATCATCCTCGCCACCAGATGGACAACCAGCTTCTGGTAGCGCTCGAACAGAGATGCGAAATCGGACTGCTCTCCGGCGAGGATCGATTCGATCACTATTTTGTCATCCCGGTCTTCCATTCTAATCCCATTAGACAGATGAAGAGGGAAAAGGTTGCACTCTTCTACAAGAAGCACATTTTTTAGCAAATATTCAAGAAAATTTCCTGCCGGCTGCAACATTTCCGCGCCATGGCTGTCGGATGTAGTAGAAAGAGTCCCCCAACCAGAAAGGAGAAAACCATGGAAGCGCTCATTCCTATCGTATTGTTCGGACTGGTCGCCTGGGTCATCAAATTCAGCTCGGACAACAAGCTGAAACGCTACATGCTCGACAAGGGCGTCTCTGCAGAGACCATGCAGATGATGTTCAGCCAGCCGGTGCGCGACAACACCCCCGCCTCGCTCAAGTGGGGTCTGGT
>JAKPUX010000360.1 GCA_029554865.1 bacterium
TGATCGAGGTGGTGACCATCGAGACCTTTTCCGCCTTGCTGCGCAAAAAGCTGAGCTGGAGCGCCATCGCAGAGGCCGCTCCGGCCATCGAGGAGGATCATCTCAGCCTCGGCAGTTATCCCAATCCCTGCAACGGCCGCACCACACTCGACGTCACCCTGGCGCAGGCCGTAACAGTCCGGCTGCAAATCTTTGACCTGCTCGGCCGGGAGATGGCCCGCCTCGCCGACGGCCCCTTGCCGGCCGGTCCGCACCGCTTCACCCTTGATGCCGCCGTTTGGCCCAGCGGTATCTATTGGGCGCGCCTCACTGCGGGTGCGCAGCAGCAGACCCTGAAACTACTCCTCGCTCGCTAGGCAGGGCGCATGGACAAACGCGCGCAAGCTCTCGACGGCCTGCGGGGCCTGGCCGTCATCGGCATGATCCTCTCCGGCCAGGTCCCCTGCTCCGGACCATCCGCCCTTCACCCGCCAGCTGACCCTCAATCTGGCGGGAAATGGTTTGCTTTTGTCCGCGATTTATCTTATCGTAAAGCTGCCCGCCGGCCACCTGGTAATGCCCTTGCTTGCCCTCGCCTCGCTGAGGGTTTTGCTCCACGGCATGCTGAGCCATCCCGGATTTGGCTTGTTGAAGGGTGCGATCGTCACCCTGCTGGCCGCACTCGCGACCACATTCCTGACCCGCAGGCAAATTTTCTGGAAAAGCTGAAAGGAGATCCATGCGTCCCCTCCCCCTGCTGCTCTGTCTGACCCTCCTGCTGCCGGCAGCCGGCCTCGAGCAGGAGCCCCAGGCACCGCCGCCCGAACTGCGCGGGGTCTGGCTGACCGATGTCGACAGCAAGGTGCTCTTCAGCCGCAAACGCATCGCCGAGGCGATGACATTCCTCGCTGCCCACCACTTTAATGTGGTCTTTCCAGTGGTCTGGAACCAGGGCTACACCCTCTATCCCAGCGCGATCATGGACTCCCTCTTCGGCATCCCCATCGATCCGGCCCACCGCGGACGCGATCCTCTCGCTGAACTGATCGAGGAGGCGCATCGCCATGGCCTCAAGGTGATCCCCTGGTTCGAATACGGCTTCTCCTCCTCCCACAGAGCCCAGGGCGGCCATCTCCTGGCCGCCAAACCCCACTGGGCCGCCCGCGACCGCGCCGGCAAACTGCTGACCAAGAACGGTTTCGAATGGATGAATCCCTACCATCCCGAGGTTCAGGAATTCCTCGCCGGCCTGGTGCTGGAGGTGGCGGCCCGCTATGATGTCGATGGCATTCAGGGCGATGACCGTCTGCCCGCACAGCCCAGCGAAGGCGGCTATGAAAGCTACACCGACAGCCTCTATCGCAGCCGGCACGAGGACGCGGCGCCGCCCGCCGATCACCGCGATCCGGAGTGGCTGCGCTGGCGCGCCGATCTGCTCAACGCCTTTGCCTGCCGCCTTTACCGGCAGGTCAAGGCCGTCGATTCCACTCTGATCGTCTCCTGGTCCCCCTCGATTTACCCCTTCAGCTATGAGGAGTATCTCCAGGACTGGCCGGCATGGATCAAGGGCGGCTATGCCGATCTGGTGCTGCCGCAGGTCTACCGCTATGATCTGGAGGCCTATCGCAGCGCCCTGCTGGAGACGCGGGCGGTGGCGCCGCCCGAAGCCGGCGGGCGCATCTATCCGGGCATACTGATCAAGCTGGGCAAATATCTCATCGATCCCGACTATCTGCTCGAAGCCATCCGGCTCAACCGCGAGCTGGGCTACCGGGGCGAGGTCTTTTTTTTCTACGAGGGACTGCGCAAGCAGGGTGGCAAGCTGGCCAGGCTGCTGCTGGAGGGACCCTACCGTGAGCCGGCCCGGCCCTTTTAAGCCTGCGCCGCCCCGATCACTTATAAATCGACCAAGCCTGTAGCAAGATCGAGAGGACGATTCCGGTTGCACATTCTGCAGAGTGACATCTTTATCGCCGGAGGGGGACTCGGAGGCTGCGCCGCCGCCCTGCGCGCCGCAGAGTGGGGCTGCACCGTCATCCTCGCCGAAGCATGTGACTGGATCGGCGGCCAGGCGGTCAGTCAGGGGGTCTCGGCCCTCGATGAGCACGAATGGATAGAAACCTTTGGCGGCACGGCCTCCTACTATCGCTTTCGCAGTGCCATCCGCCGCCACTACCGGAGCCTCGCCCTGCAGGACAAGGACAACCCTCACTTCAATCCCGGCGGCTGCTGGGTGAGCCGCCTCGCTTTCGAGCCCCCGGTCGGTCTGGCTGTGCTGCAGGGGATGCTGGCCCCCTACCTCCGCACTGGTCAGGTTCAGCTCTTGACCCGTCATGGTTTGCGCCGGGCGAGAGTGGAACGTGAGCGCATCAGAGAGGTGATTCTGGCGCCGGAGGAGGGCGGTGCGGAACTGGCCTGCCGCTCCGCCTGCTATATCGACGCCAGTGAGCTCGGGGATCTCTTGCCGCTTGCGGGAGTGCCCGTTGTCACCGGCGCCGAGGCGCGCAGCGATACCGGCGAACCGCACGCCCCGGCGGAGGCTCATCCGGAGTGGATGCAATCCTTCACCTTCCCCTTCATCGTCGCCTTTTGTCCCGGCGAGAATCACACGATTCCCAAACCGCCGGGCTATGAGGAGAACCGGCTGCATCAGCCCTACAGCCTGGCTGCGGGCAAAGGGGCACAGGGGCGCCCGCTGATCTACCGCGTGTTCGCGCAGACCCCCGGCACACCGGGCAGTTTTTGGACCTACCGCCGTCTCATCGAAGCGGAAAAATTCCGGCCGGAGATCTATCCCCACGACCTGAGCCTGATCAACTGGCACAGCAACGATTACCGCGGGGCGCCGCTCGTCGGCGTCAGTGCGGCGGCGCGCCGGCAGGCCCTGGCCGGGGCGCGGGCGCTCAGCCTCGGCTTTCTCTACTGGCTGCAGACCGAGGCCCCGCGCGACGAGGGGGGCCTGGGTTATCCTGAACTCCAGCTGCGGCCGGAGCTGATGGGGAGCGCCGACGGACTGGCGCAGTTTCCCTATATCCGCGAGTCGCGGCGCATCGCCGCCCTGACGCGGCTCTGCGAGCAGGATATTGCTGCTGAGATGCAGCCGCACGCCCGCGCCCGACTTTTCAGTGACAGCGTGGCCATCGGCAATTACTGGATCGACATCCACAAAAGCGGCGGCGAGGAGGCGGATCTCTTCAGCGACACCCGCCCTTTCCAGATCCCGCTGGGGGCGCTGCTGCCGCAGGGATGCACAAATCTCATCGCCGGCGCCAAGAACATCGGCACCACCCATATCACCAACGGGGCCTGCCGCCTCCATCCGGTGGAATGGGCGATAGGCGAGGCGGCCGGCGCGCTGGCGGCCGAATCGCTGCGCCGGCAGTGCACCCCTGTGGAGATTCACGCCCGGCCGGCGGCGCGGCTCGCCCTGCAGCTGCGCATGGCCGAATCGGGCACCCCCCTCTTCTGGTTCATCGATGTCGGCCAGACCCACCCCGCTTTCGCTGCGCTGCAGTGGCTGGCGGTCGCCGGCATCATCACAGCGGAGCCGGAGAGCCTCCTCTTCAATCCCGAGGCGCAGCTCGATGCGGAAACCGCCTCGGCCTGGCTGGAGGCCGCAGGGGAGTGGTGGGGCATCAGGCAGCGGGTGTGGCCCCGCGCCGCGGCGAAAGCCGAACGCCCCTGGCATCCCCTGGCGGCCCTGGCACAGGATGGCAGCCAAAAGGACATGACCCGGGCCCGCTTCGCCCTCGCACTCTTCGAGTCCATCAAGGGACTCCTTCACTCCTTACATGAGGCACACGCATGATCGCCACCTTGCAGCTCATCGGCTTCCTCGTCGTTTTCGTTGTCCTGGCCTTGCTGATGTTCTTCCGCAAGCTGCCCGCCCTCATCGCCCTGCCGCTCATGGCTGTGCTGACGGCTCTCCTCGGCGGGGTCCGGGGAGCCGATCTGCTCCATCACGTCATCGGCGGCGGCGCCGTGCGCCTGCACACCGCCTACACCGTGGCCATCTTCGGCGGCATGCTCAGCTTCCTGCTGCAGAAATCGGGGGTGGCCGAGCAGCTGATCAAGAATGGCGCTGAATTGGCCGGCGACCGCCCCTGGAGCGTCGGTCTGATCATGCTTTTGCTCATTGCCATGCTCTTCACCACCCTGGGCGGCCTTGGCGCCATCATCATGGTGGCGACCATCGTCCTGCCGATCATGGCCTCGGTCGGCTTCAGCAGCCTCACCATCGCCGGCATCTTCCTCATCGGCATCAACCTGGGCGGCATCCTCAATCCCGGCAACTGGGCCCTTTATATTGACGTCCTCAAGCTGGATATTCCCACCATCCGCAGTTTCGCCCTGGTGCTCTTCGCGATCTGCCTGCTCATGGCCCTGGCTTTTCTCACCCTCGAGCTGCGCCGTGAGGGGCACAAGCTGGAGCTCAAAAAACCACTCCGCTACGGCCTTCTCATTGCCGTGTGCACTATATTCCTGGGCTGGGGCTGGCAGCAGCTGCAGCCGCTGACGGTTTGGAAATTTATCTGGCGCACCATCGGCGCCGGCTTCCGCTCGACCCTGCTCCTGGCGGCGCTGCTGCTGGCCGGCCGCATCCTCTTCGACCTCGCCCGCAAGTGGAGCGGCCGCGAGCGCCACATGAGCCGCATCGTCTGGTATGCCTATCTCACCCCGGTGGTCCCGCTGCTGCTGATCCTGATCTTTAAAATCCACTTCGTCACCGCCTTTATTGCCGGACTTTTCTACGGCTTTGTCGTCACCTGGCGCAAGGGCAGTATCAACATGCTCAGCCAGGCGATCATCGAGGGCGGGGCCAGCGTCATGCCGGCGGTGGTGCTGATGATGGGAATCGGGATGCTCCTCACGGCCATCATCGGTCCCGGCGGCGACTGGAGCGCCCTCAATGGCGGGGCGGAGTGGCCGGTGCTTGCCTTTCTCAAACCGGTGATGGTCGAGATCATCCCCTCCTCCCCCTGGCTCTATGTGCTGGTCTTCACCCTGCTGGCCCCCCTCTCGCTCTATCGCGGCCCCCTCAACGTCTGGGGTATGGGCTACGGCATGGCGGCGATCATGCTCGCTTCCGGCGCCCTGCCGGCCGCGGCCATCATGGGACTGCTGATTTCCGTCGGCCAGATCCAGGGCATCTGCGACCCGACCAACACCCAGAACGTCTGGATCGCCAACGAGCTCCATCTCGACGTCCAGGAGATCCTCTGGCGCACCCTGCCCTATGTCTGGGTGGTCTCCGCCCTGGGATTGACGGCGGCCGCATTTCTCTTCTTCTGAAAAAGGTCAAGCCCATGCAGCGTGTGATCAAGATCGGAATCGATGTCGGCGGCACCTTCACCCACGCAGTGGCGGTGAATGCGGTGCGCCACGCCATCATCGCCAAGAGCTGCGTGCCCACCACCCACACCGCCGCCGAGGGGGTGGCGCGGGGGGTGGTCGAGGCGATGGAAAAACTGCTCGAGGCGGGCAGCATCGCCGCCGAAGAGGTGGTGCTGATCGCCCACAGCACCACCCAGGCCACCAATGCCCTGCTCGAAGGGGATGTCGCCCAGGTGGGTGTGATCGGTATGGCGAGCGGCATCGAGAGCGGCCGCGCCCGGCGCGAGACCGACGTCGGCGATATCGAGCTTGCCCCCGGCAAGTTCATCCGCACCCGCCACCGCTTTCTTGACAGCAGCAGCATGACCGAAGAGCACATCCGCGCCCTCATCGGCGAACTGGTGGAGGAGGGCGCCGAGGTGGTCGTCGCCAGTGAATCCTTCGGAGTCGACCACCCCGAAAACGAGGAGCGGGTGGTCGCCGCGGCGGCGGCGATGGGGCTGCCGGCCAGTGCCGCCTCGATGATCTCGCAGCTCTACGGTCTGCGCATCCGCACCCGCACCGCGGTGATCAATGCCAGCATGCTGCCGCGCATGCTCGAAACCGCCAACAGCACCGAGCGGAGCGTGCGCGCCTCCGGCATCAACGCCCCGCTGATGGTCATGCGCAGCGATGGCGGGATCATGGAGATCGACGAGATGCGCCGCCGCCCCATCCTGACCATGCTCTCCGGCCCCGCCGCCGGCGTGGCGGCGGCCCTGATGTACGCCCGCATCTCGGACGGCATCTTCATCGAAGTGGGAGGAACCAGCTCTGACATCTCGGCCATTCGCAACGGCCGGCCCCTGGTGCGCAGCGCTGTCGTCGGCGGCCACAAGCTCTATCTGCGCACCCTGGACGTCCGCACCGTCGGCATCGGCGGCGGCTCGATGCCCAGAATCGCCCGCAACCGCATCGTGGAGGTCGGCCCGCGCAGCGCCCATATCGCCGGACTCAAGTACCCCGCCTTCTCCGGGATACCCGAAGGAGCCAAGTTCGTGCAAAGGCTGGTGCAGCCCAAAGCGGGCGACCCCGACGACTATTTGCGCATCGAAATCGTGGGCGATGCGGAGGCCTATACCCTCACCCCCACCGAGGCGGCCAGCCATCTCGACCTGGTGCCGGAGGCCGGCTACGGACGCGGCAGCCGGCCGGCGGTCGGCCGCCTCTTCGCCTGGCTGGAAAAGGAGTGGGGCGAAGAGGGAATAAAGATCGCCACCCGCCTGCTCGACCTGGCTGCGGCCAAGGTGATGGCTGTGGTCGAGCAGCTGATCAGGGAGTACAGGATGGAGCGCAGCCTGGTGCAGCTGGTCGGCGGGGGCGGCGGCGCACCCGCCATCGTCCCATATACCGCGCAGGCCATGCAGCTGCCCTACCAGATCGCCGAAAACTGCGAGGTGATCTCGGCCATCGGCGCCGCCCTCGGCATTATCCGCGACAGCGTCGAACGCACCCTCATCAACCCGACGGCGGAGGACCTTCTCCGCCTGCGCAGCCAGGCGATCGCCTCGGTACAGCGCATGGGTGCCAGCCCTGATTCGATCGAGGTCACCATCGAGATCGACCGTCAGAGCAAGCGGGTCACCGCCACCGCCACCGGCGCCTCAGAACTGCGCGCGCGCGACCTCGGCCTCGAGCCCCTCAGCCCCGAAGCCCTGCACGCTCTGGCGGCCCGGGCTCTCGGCTGCGACCCGGAGGCAGTGACCGCGGCCGGTGGTACCCCCCTGCTCAATCTTTTTATGTGCCGCCGGATTTCCACCCGCCTCTGGGGGTTGATCCGCCGCGAACAGAAGGCTGTCCGCGTTCTTGACCAGGAGGGCATCATCCGCCTGCAATTGGCCGACGCCGACTTTTGGCAGGGCACCATCGCCTCGGCCCGGAGCTTTATCGAGGAGGCCATCGAAAACCTCACCATCTATGGCGATGCCGGCGCCCTGCTCCCCGATCTCTTTCTCCTCATCGGACGGCGCATCATCGATCTCACCGGCGTGGCCGAAAAAGAACAGATCCTCGCCCTGGCCCGGATCGAAACCGAGAAATACGGCCCGGACGAGCCCCTTGTGGTGCTCGCCGCCGCGCGTTGATGCATTTGCCCAAGGTCCGCTCTTTATGACTCAATCCCAATCCTCCATTCGCTTCGGCACCGACGGCTGGCGCGCCCTCATCGCCGAAACCTTCACCTTTGAAAATGTGCGCACCGTCGGCCAGGCCCTGGCCGACGAACTCATCGCCGCACAACAGGCCGGCCGCGGGGTGGCGATCGGCTACGACACCCGTTTCCTCTCCGGCCGCTTCGCGGAGGCGCTCGCCGGCGTGCTCGGCGCCAATCATATTCCGGTGCTGTTGAGCGATGCCTTTTGTCCGACGCCACTGCTCTCCTTCGCCGTGCGCGAGCGTGGCCTGGCCGCCGGGATCATGGTGACCGCCAGCCACAATCCCTGGCATTACAACGGCATCAAATTCAAATCGGAGTGGGGCGGGCCCTTCATGCCGGAGCAGACCCGCGCCGTCGAGTCCCGTCTCTTCCGCACGGCAGTGCGCCGGGATGAGGCCCTGGCGCGCAAGCTGGTCGAGCCAACCGATTTTTTTGCCCCCTACGCCCGCCATATCGGTGATTATTTTGACTGGACGCGCATCACTGCCTCCCCCCTGCGCCTGGTCTGCGACGCCATGCACGGGGCCGGCTGCGGATTCCTGCGCCGCCTGCTGCCGCCCGGGTGGGGGGAGAGCCGCTTTATCGGCATCGGCCAGAATCCCCATCCCCTCTTTGCAAACCGGCTGCCTGAGCCGATCCTCGTCAACCTCGGCGCGCTGGCGGCGGCCGTGCCGGCGCACGGGGCCGACCTCGGCCTCGCCACCGACGGCGACGCCGACCGCTTCGGCGTCCTCGACCACCAGGGCCGCTTCGTTGAACTGCACGACCTCATGCCCCTCTTCTTCCGCCATCTGGTCACGAGCCGCGGCTGGCCGGGCGATGTGGTGCGCACCACCTCCATGGCCGCCACCATCGACCGCATGGCCGCCGCTGCGGGCCGCCGCGTCATCGAGGTCCCGGTCGGATTCAAGCATGTGGCCGAAGAGATGCTGCGCCAGGAGATCCTCATCGGCGGAGAGGAGAGCGGGGGATTCGGCTACCACGGTCACCTCCCGGAACGGGACGGCCTCTTTTCCTGCCTCATGACCCTGGAATTGCTCGCCGCCTCCGGCGCGACCCTGGCCGAACTGGTGCAGCAGCTGCGCCGCGAATACGGCCCCTTCGCCTATGGCCGCATCGACCACCCGTACGCCCCGGAAATTCTGCACAAGAATATGCAGACACTGCGTCAGGAGCCGCCCGGCCGGATCGGTCGCTTCAAGGTCGCCTCGATCAACCCGGTCGACGGCATCAAGTTTTACTTCGATGAAGGCTCCTGGATGCTGCTGCGCCTCTCCGATACCGAACCCCTCGGCCGCATCTATGCCGGTTCGGAGCGGCAGGACAAGGTGCAGCAGCTGCTCGAGGAAGGCAAGAATCTGCTCACACAACCCCCCCCACGATAAGGAAAAGAACTGTGCATAAATACGCCCATTTTTCCGATGACCGGCGCGAGATCATCATCACCCGGCCGGACACTCCGGCACCCTGGGTCAACTATATCTCCAACGGCCGCTACACCGGGCTGATCTCCCATACCGGCGGCGGCTACAGCTTTTTCAAGAGCCCGCGCGACAGCCGCATCACCCGCTGGCGCTACAACAGCCTGCCGCCCGACCGCCCCGGACGCTATGTGCTCCTGCGCGATCGCCTCAGCGGCCGCTACTGGTCCCCCACCTGGCAGCCGACGATGCACGAACTGGAGCAGTTCGAGTGCCGCCACGGTCTCTATTATACCCGCATTTCATCACTCTACGACGGCATCGCCGCCTCCCTCCTCTATTACGTCCCGGCCGAGGACGACCTCGAAATCTGGCAGGTCACCCTCAAAAATACCCTCACCGAAACCAGGCATCTGGACCTCTTCGCTTTTCAGGAGCTCGCCCTCGGCCACGCCCTCGTCGACCTGATCAACCAGCCCAACGACCAGCATTTCAACGAGGTGCGCTTCGACCGCAGCCAGGAGATCCTGCTGGCGAGCAAGCGTTATTGGGTCACCTACGCCGGCGCGACGGTTAAACAGGCCAACCAGGCCTGGGACCGCTATGCCTTCTTCGCCTCCTCCCTGCCGGTGAGCGGCTGGGATGGCAGCAAGGAGCGCTTTATCGGCCGCTGGCGCTCCGAGGCCAATCCCCTCGCCGCCGCCGAAGGGCGCTGCGGCAACAGCGAGATCACCTCCGGTGACGCCATCGCGGCGCTGCAGACGGAACTCCTCCTCGAGCCCGGGGAGGAGAAGCGCCTGGTTTTTCTGCTCGGGGTGGTGCCGCGCGAGGATCATGCAGCGCAAGCCGCCGCGGTGGTGAACAAATACCGCGATCCACAACGGGTGGATGCAGCCTATGCAAGCCTGCGTACGGAGTGGGAGGAATACCTCAGCCACGTGCATGTGGAAAGCCCGGACGAAGAGATGAACACCCTGCTCAACGTCTGGAATCCCTACCAGACCTCGGTGACCTTCCGGTTCTCCCGCGACGCCTCCTACCACCATGGCGGACTCTTGTTCGGCCGCGGCTACCGGGACTCCTGCCAGGATGTCCTCGGTCCGGTGATCCCGCGGCCGGAGTGGGTGCGGGCGCGCATCCTCGAGATGACCCGCTTCCAGTTCCGGGATGGCAGCACCTTTCATCTTTACTATCCCCTCAGTGGCGGCGGCGAAAAGACCGGCCACAGCGATACCCCGCTCTGGCTGCCCCTGGCCATCATGACCTACCTCAAGGAGAGTGGGGATTTCACCCTGCTGGCCGAAAAAAGCCCCTATCATGACGCCGGCGAGGGCACCGTGCTGGAGCACCTCTATGCCGCCATCGATTATACCCTCGCCAACCTCACCGCGCGCGATCTGGCCAAATTCGGACCCGGGGACTGGAACGACACCCTCGACTATCTTGGCCGCGGCGGCAAGGGTGAGAGCGTCTGGGTGACGATGTTTCTCTGCTATATCCTCCGCGAGACCGCCGAACTGTGTTGTTACATCTCCGATCCGGCGGCTGAAGCGCGCTATCGCGAGGCCCATGCCCGGATCGCCCGGGCGGTCAACACCCACTGCTGGGACGGCGCCTGGTATATCCGCGGCACCAACGATCTCGGTGAGGTGATCGGATCCTCCACCAGCAGCGAGGGGCGGATCTTTCTCAACACCCAATCCTGGGCGGTCATCAGCGGCATCGCGCCGCCGGAACGCGCCCGCCTCTGCATGGAGAGCGTCCACGCACACCTTGAAACCCCCAAGGGCCCCAAGATCCTCCACCCCGCCTACACCCGCATCGACCCCAACATCGGGCTCGCCACCCGCTGCGTGCCGGGCAAAAAGGAGAATGGCGCGGTCTTTAACCACCCGGTGAGCTGGGCGATCCTCGCTGAATGCCTGCTCGGCCACGGCGAGCGCGCCTTCGAGATCTACAAAAAGGCCCAACCGATGAATCCGGTCATCGACATCGACCGCTATGAGGTCGAGCCCTATGTCTATGCCGAATATGTCACCAGTCCGGACCACCCCACCTTCGGCCAGGCGAGTCACTCCTGGCTCACCGGCTCTTCGGCCTGGATGCTGCGCGACGGCATCGACTATATCCTTGGGGTGCGGCCCGAATACGAGGGACTGCGCATCGACCCCTGCATTCCGGCGGCCTGGCGCAGCTACAAGGTCACCCGCCGCTTTCGCGGCGTCACCTTTCACATTCGAGTAGACAACCCGCAGGGGGTGAACAAGGGGGTGCGGCGGATCAGCCTCAACGGCCAGCCGTACGAGGGTACCCTGATCCGCATCGAAGAAGCGCGGCTCGCCGGAATGCTGCGGCAAAAAAGTGAACTGGATGTTGTCGTGGAGATGGGATGATCGATCACAAAATAGATTTTATCGCAGCTGTGCGCGGCCGGCTGATCGTCTCGGTACAGGCCGACGCGGGTGACCCCCTCGATGACCCGCACATCCTGACGGCGATGGCACAGGCGGTGGTCCGCGGGGGGGCGGCCGCGATCCGCGCCTGCCAACCCGCCAACATCGCCGCCATCCGGGCGGCGGTGGGGGTTCCCCTCATTGGCCTGTCCAAGAAGGAATACAGGGATTCTTCCGTCTACATCACCCCGACCCTGGCCGATGCCCTCGCGGTCGCCGCGACCGGCTGTGCTGTGATCGCTCTCGACGCCACCCTGCGGCCGCGGCCGGGCGGCGAGACCCTCGGCACCATCGTCGCCGGCCTGCGCCAGGCCACCTCCGCCTTGCTCATGGCCGACGTCGCCACTGTACAGGAAGGGGCCGCCGCCCTCGAGCTCGGCTTTGAGATCATCTCCTCCACCCTCTCCGGCTACACCGCAGAGAGCTCCGGCAGCGATCCCTGCCAGCCCGACTATGAGCTCGTCGCCGCTCTGGTGCGCGAGGCCGGCGGCCGGGCGGCGGTCATCGCCGAGGGCCGCATCTGGCATCCCGAAGAGGCGCAGCGGCTGCTCGCCCTGGGCGCCCATGCCGTGGTGGTCGGCACCGCCATCACCCGCCCCGGCGCCATCACCCGCCGCTTCATCGAGATGATGCAACCACGCTGATCCGGCCCCAATCCCCCCACATAAAAAAATGCTGTGGCGCCGCCCTGAGAGGGCGGGCCACAGCATTTCTGCTGCAGAGGCCTGATTACCTGGCCGTTATTTCACGAGAGTCATCTTTTTCAGCTCGGTGAAGCCGCCCGCGTCGACGCGGTAGAAATAGACACCGCTGGTGAGGCTGCTGCCATTAAAGTCGAAGGTATGGAACCCGGCTTCGAGCCGTCCCTCAAAGATGCTCGCCACTTCCTTGCCCAGCAGATCATAGACCTTGATCCGTACCTCACCGCTCTGCGGAGCCGCAAAGGCGATGCGGGTGACAGGATTGAAGGGGTTCGGATAGTTCTGCTGCAGGGCCCAGGTCGTGGGCAGCTCCTGATCATGCCGCGCCATGCCGGTGACCGGGGAGAGGTCGGCCAGCGAGCGCGGACGGATCTCGTACTTGTTGTTCGGCGGTACGCTGGTGGTGTACTGATCGATCACGCCGGTGAGAGCATAGTAGCCCTGGGGGGCAGGCGTGCCGTCGATGTCGGTCTCCTTGTCGATGAATACCAGCACGGTATCCGCGCCGCGGACGAAGGTGAGGGTGGCATTCTTGCCGGCCGCCGGCCACGACGCCGGTTTTTCCAGATAGTAGCCGGTGAGGCGCACCAGAGAACCCTCGGTGCGCTCGCTCATCTCCGCTCCGCTGGTGATCTCCAGCGGCGCCGGAACCATGCCATCCCCGAGCACCTGCACCGCCGCAGAATCGGTCGCCGTGATTTCGGTCAGACCATTGTAGAACTCGATCTTGCCGGTGATCTGCACCCGTTTGCCCATCTCCAGATTGTAATTGATCTTGCTGGAGTAGAAATTGATGCCCCAGCCCTGCTCATCCTGGAGATAGTAGCTCGACGAGTTGCCGGAATTGTAGTTGATGGTCGTCACCACACCCTGGATGGTCACGATCTGGCCGGCGAGGTCGGGCTTGAAATCACCATCCCCATCGACCTTGGCAGCGGCGATGGGCATGATCAGCTGGTAACTCTTCGGATTCGGCACCACCTCGGCGAAGCTGTAGGCGCTGATGCCGTTGTTGGTCACCAGTTCCACCAGCTGATTGTTCACCCGGTCGAAGGCGATCTGGCTGGTGGCGTTGGCATTGGCAACGGTCGCCCATTTCGGCGTATTGGCCGGGAGAATTTCAAAGAACTGGCACAGGTTGTCACCCGGTGCGCCGAGCAGCTCGACCACGCGGGTCCCGGGCGAGAAACCGTCACAGGCGGCGAGGAAGCGGCGGGTGATCTCTTCATCCGTGACCACTTCAAAATAGGTGCAGGTCGTGCCGCCCAGCAGGGTGCGGTCGAATTCGAAGAGGACCGTGCCATCCTTTTTCAGGTAGCGGGCCCTGGTGCCCACGCCTTCCACGAAAAGATAGTCATGGTTCACCGGGCTGATGGCATAGCGGGCTGCGCTCTTTTCCGGCAGGGGGATATCAGCTCCCCGGCTGAAGGTGACGCCGTCAGTGGTACTGAAGGTAAAAATTTTGGTATTATCGGAGCCGGAGGCATAGGCGATGACATTGACGCCGGTGCCGGAAACGCCGATCGCATCCCCGACACGGCCCTCGAGCAGACCGTCAAAAATCATCACCGGCGCCGCATCCTCATTGGCGAGATAGTAGAGCTTGTAGTTGGTGCCGGCGAGGGCGAGGTTGCCGACGAAGATCTGTCCATCGTCGCTCGCCGCCAGCACATTGATATGATAGGTGCCGCCGTTGATGCCGGTGGTGTTGATCTCCTTGACGACCTTGCCCGTCTTGGGATCGAGGGCTTTGATGAAGCTGCCGCCGACGCGACTGACCGTCAAGAGGTGGTTGGTGGCCTTGTTGTAGACCAAGGCCCGCACCATGTTGTTGGTGCCGTGCCAGAGGGTGGTATCGGCCGTCTGGCGCCAGTTGAGGGGCCAAAGCTCCTCAGCCATCGCCTTGACCGGAAAGTCATAGAGACCAAGAGAGGTGTAAACGAGGAGGTTGCTGGCGATGGCACCGGTTGTGGAGGGCTTCAGGGTGACCGTCAGGTTGGCGGTATCGCCGGCAGCCACTGTGATCGATGAATCCGGTGAGAAGCTCATCAGGGTTGCATCCCAGGCGGTCGAATCGACCGTGATCGGCGCTGCACCTGAATTGATGAGATGGAAATCGAGCACGTTGGTGGAACGGGCCCAGACGCTGCCAAAGTCAAGTTCCTTCAGGGTGAAAGGCCAGAACCTTTCAACCACGCCAAAGAGCTCCACCTCATAGACTCCCCTGTTGGTCAGCAGGGTGAAGGTATCATCGAAATCACCAGCGATGTCGGTGGCCAGGGAGATGGTGACGACAAGAGTTGCGCCGACATCCACTGTGGCCGGACCGGTGAGATTGCTGCTGAAGCGATCGCCGTCAAATCCGGCGGAGAGAATCTCGAAGGGGGCTGTGCCCTGGTTGGTTATGGAAAAACTCTGCTGCGCGGCGGTGCCGAGCAGCACGTTGCCGAAATGGAGATTATTGGTCGAGAAAACCGGATCGGCCTCGAGCATGCCGGCATTCAGCATGACATTGGCAAAGGAGTAGGCGCTGAGACCGTTATTGGTGGCCAGTTCGATCAGATGGTTGCTGTAAATATCATAGACCGCCTGGGCGTTGGCATTGGGATTGGGATTGCTGCCATAGAGGGGCGTCATCGCCGGCCATTTCTCCCAATAGGCGCAGAGATTGTCGCCCTCCTCCCCGAAGAGTTCGACGACGCGCACGCCGGGGGTCCAGCCATTGGCCAGAAAGAGGAACTTGCGCGAGGTGCCATCGAGGGCGGGTATCTCGGCAAAGTTCACCGCCGCGCCGACGACCTCTGCAGTGTCGAACTGGTGGAGCACCGTGCCGTCTTTTTTGATATAGCGCGTGGGTTTGGCCGGCCCGTTGACGAAGAGATAATCCCCGTTGCCGACCGGAGCGATGCCGAAACGTGCGGCGTTGGCCTCGGGCAGGGGGATATCCGCTCCCTGAACAAAGGCAGCGCCTTCAGTGGAGACGAATGTATAGATTTTGTCGTTGTCGATGCCGGAAACATAGACGGTGACATTCTTGCCCGTTCCCGTGCAGGCGATGGCATCCCCTGCGCGGCCGGGGACGACACCCTCCCAGGCCAGGACCGGGGCGGCCCCTTCGCTGGCATAGTGATAGAGTTTGAAGGTGCCGTTCGCCAGGGCGAGGTTGCCGGCGAAGATCTGGCCGTCGGGCGTGGCAGTCACCATGTTGATGTGATAGGTGCCGCCCGCGATGCCGGCCGTATTGAGATCCATGAGATAATGACCCGTAGCGGCATCGAAGACCTTGATAAAGGTGCCGCCGACCCGGGAGGCGATATAGAGGTGTTTGGTCTTCGCGCTGTAGGCAAGAGTGCGCACCATGCTGTTGGTGCCGTGCCAGGCGGCGGTATCGGCTTTGGAACGCCAGGCCAGCGGAAAAGAGGCATAACCGCCGAAGGGATAGAGAGCGATGGCATTGTTGGTCTCCAGCACCCAGACGCGGTCGCTGTCGGGCTGCACGACCACCTCGCCGACGCCGTTGGCGTTGTTGTTCGAGCCCATGCCCTTGAAAACCACATTGACCCTGGAATCAGCGAGGTTGTCGCCGAGCTGAACCAGGCGGCCGGTGGCCGGCTTGACATTGCCGTCGGCGCTGGCCAGATAAAAATAGCCGCCATAACCGAAGACATCCAATGCCGAGGCGCTGGTGCCAATGACGGTGGTGGGCACCGTGCCGGTGATCTCGCCGGCGCCATCGAGACGGGTGGCCGCGATGCCCGGGCGGTTGACCCAGATGGTGTTTTCATCCAGGGGGTAGATGTCCGTGCAGTGGCCGTTCTTGGCGATCACTTTTTCGACCTGGAATTTAAGCCCATCGGTCGTGCCGAGAACATGGATCTTGGCTGCTGCATTGTTGCCGGAGATATAGATCTTGGTCGCCAACCCCTGGCCGACGACATGGAAGGCATCGCCAAAACGGGTGGCGCCGGTGACGGTGGTATCGGCGGCCACAGTCGGGAGCGCCGCTTCATCCGCCCAGCGGTAGATCTTTAAGCCGCTGCCGATATTGAGGTTGCAGGCGTAGATGACGCCGTCATCGGCAACCCCCACCTTGTTGAGATGATAGGTTCCACCCGAGACGCCGGTCATGTCCAGCTGGCCGACGCTGTCCCCTTTGGCGGCATTCAGGGCGACGATGCGATGCCCGCCCGTACGCGTAGCCACCAGCAGATGGTTGGTCACCTTGTTCAGGGCGATGCTCCGCGTCAAATCATTGTTCTTGAAAAAGAACTGTGCGGCATCATCGGCGCTGACTTTCCAGATCGGGGTTGCTGTGCTGTCGACCAGCGCAAAGGCCGCGCTGGCCAAGAGCATCAGCATGGAAAACAGTACCATTACCTTTTTCATGCATCTCCTCCACGAATTGGGATAAGGGATTTCCTGCGGCAGCGGCATTTCGAGAGGCGGCAGAGGGATATCACCAGGATCTCTTCGGTCTTGTGCGATCCCGCCGCTGGAGGCAGGCCTGGTTTGTGAATGTACTAAGGTTTTATTTAAGGAGCAAGAGCTTCCGTATGCTTTTGCCCGATTCCGTGATCAGCAGGCCGTAATAGAGGCCGCTGCCCGCAGCCTGCGCTTGCCAGGTCACCTCGTGGACGCCCGCGTCATGGCGGCCGCGGGCCAGAACAGCGACCTCGCGCCCGCGCATATCATGAATGCGCAGCTCCACCATCGCGGACTGCACCAGGGTGAAGCGAATGCGCGTTGCGGCGTTGAAGGGATTGGGATAGTTCTCCAGCAGTATTGAGCTCGCGGCGGGGAGCACCTGCTCAGGCTGCCGCGCGACCAAGGCCGGCATTCCGAGGGGGCGCCGGCTGCGGATCAGCATTATGGCATCGGCGAAAAGCACGGCATTGGCCTCGATGCCGGCGTTGCTCAGGCGCACCACGCGCTGGCCTACTCCCTGGCGAAAGAAATAATCACCCAGTTTGAACCAGCGCGCTTGCCCTGACAGGGCCTGATTCACATACACAGTATCGCTCCCCGCGGCATGGCGGATCTCGTAGGGCGCCCGCTGGCTCGCCGAAAACTGGTAGATGTTGAAGGTATACAGTTCATACCAGCCGGTCTCGGCGATATCGGCCGTATATTCGATCCAGCGCTCTTCTCCGGCCCTGCAGTAGAGGCATCCCTCCTTGAAACCGCGCAGTGTCGTATAGGGGGTCCAGCCCTCCGAGCGGCTCGCGCCGGCTTCCTCCTCATTGATCACCCGGGCGGGGAGACGCCACTCGCGCGGCCGTCCGGGGACGGCGGCGGGCTGCTGATAGACCTCATCCCGAAGATAGGGCAGATCGTCGGCCAGGGTGTTATAGTACCAGATCACATGGCCCTGCAGATTCCGCGCCCGCGTCGTCCGGATCATGGCGGCGATCTCGGTGGCGGGGACGATGATTTCGTTGGCGATGGAACAGAGGCCGGGAAAGAACCTCTCGCGCGCGGTGATATAGCTCAGCTGCCGGTCGAGTTCCGCGGCATAGACCGCATTGGTCGGCCAGTAGAGCTGGGTGCTGACCACATCCAGATGGCCCTCATTGATCCAGGGCCGCCAGTCCTGACAAAAGTTGTCATAACCGTAGCTGTAGGAGATCGGGGCGTTGCTGATGAGGAGATCGGGATGAACCGCCTTGATCGAGTCGTGGAAGGCGGCGACGAAATCGGTCAATTTCTGCGCCCGCCACGCCATCCAGCTGCGGTCGCCCGGCGCCGCCGGCGGCGCGGCGCCGCCATGGTCCGCCTGATAGGCTGCGACGGTGGCCGGATCGTAACCGCAGTCCAGTTCCGGATAGCGGATGCGATCCAGCTCGATTCCATCGACATCATAGTTCGCCGCCACCTCCTGGCACAGGTCGATGAGGAACTGCTGGGCTTGAGGATGAAGATGGCTGAGCCACTTCCAGCGCAGGCTGCCGTTGAAGAGGACGGAGCCATCGCGGTGTTGCGCAAACCACTCCGGCCGTGCCCGATAAAGGTCGTCGTTCTGATCGTGACAGGCGCAAAATCCGTATTCGAACCAGGCCTCCACATGCAGCCCTGCCCGGTGGCCCTCGGCGATCATGTCGGCCAGCACATCCCTGCCGTTCTCAAGTCGCGGATCGGTCCACTGGCCAGTCAGATCATAAAAGGTTCGGCTGCGGAAATAGGGATAGCCATAGCGCCAGACATCAACATAGACCGTATTGAGATTATGGGCGGCGATGTCCTCCATCATTGCCGCTATGGCATTCTTGGTCGGGGGATTGGCGCCCCCCCAGGCGATCCACACCCCGCGCAGTTCCTCCTGAGCGCCGGCCATGCCGGCGGCCGACAGGAGCAGCAGGAGCCAAATGTTCCGTATCCGCAAAAGTGGCATTCTCCTTCTACTTGAGCAGGACCAGCTTGCGCATGAGGCTGCCCTCCTCCGTCACCAGGCGGAGGTGATAGAGGCCGCTGCTCAGACCGCTGCCATCATAAAGGATGGCATACCGCCCGGCCTCGCGCAGCCCGTCCACCAGGGTTGCGGCCTTGCGCCCGGTGATGTCATATAGCTCGAGCCGCACCCGGCCCTTGCGCCCCAGCTCAAAGGCGATGGTAGTGGCCGCGTTAAAGGGATTGGGATAATTCTGCAGCAGTCTAAAGTGCGCGGGCTGAGCTTCGGCTAAACCGTCGACCCCGCTCGCGCCGGAGGAGCGGACCTCGACCGCACCCGGGTCGACGGGGAAAAGGCCGCTGCCCAGTTCGTTGACGTAATAATAACGGTTGAATGTGGGCGCGCTGCCGGCGGGATTATCGACAGGGAAGGCCGCCAAAACCTGGCCGCTGCTCCCCTTCTCCGCCACATAGGCCATCATCGCCAGCCGGTTGGCCGAAGCGCCGATGCCCGGTTCGTTCTTGATCGCCGAGAGCTCGGCGAAATCGGCCACCGCATAGGCCAGGGCGCCCTGTCCCGCCAGATTGCCGTCGAATGCCGTTGCACTCCAGGCCGACCCCTTCCATTTGTAAATGCTTCCGACCATAAAATCGGCTGCATTCCAGGATTCCACCTCATAGACGACGTCCGCTCTGAATGGCAGCGCCTTGACGCCGCCGGCAGCCGTGGGCGGCACCGTCGAGCCGTTGAGGCCCTCGGGATCGAGATCGAAAGCCCAGTAGAGCCGGTTTTTTCCGGCCGGTTCGATCAGGGCAGCTCCGGTGAGCCCCAGAAAGAGCTTGCCCTCGGACCAGGTGAAATAGAGAGTATGGAGAGCCCCCTTGCCGACGCAGTCTGTAGGAAAAAAGTCGTTCAGTCCGTCAATGCTGACGGTCAGGGCGCTGTCACGGGGCGTACTGGTCTTGAGCATCTTGTCAAAACTGATCGAGGCGATGCTGTTCATGCCCACCAGGGTCACCAGAGCGTTGCGTCTGCTGTCGTAGCTGCTCAGGCCGGTGGCGTTGGCGTTGCTCCCTTTGGTGCCCGGGGCGTAGATCGATGCCAGCGAGTCGGAGTTGGCTCCTGAATAATCAAAGGTGACCGTGCCCAGCTCATCCTCGAAATATTTTACCGTGCGGAAATTGGCCGAGTAGCCGTTGGCGACGACGATATACTTGAAGAGGCCGAGCTGCAGGTGGGTGACGCCCGAGGTGCCGCCGGGCGAGGCCAGGGTGTCAGGACAGGTGGCGATGATGGTGCCATCCGCAGTGATCAGGGTCGGGGGAAAGAGCGGCCCGGCGGAATTGATCCACAGCTTGCCGCCCGGAGCGACCGGCGAGATGCCGTGGCGCGCACCGCCCGGCACCGGCAGGTTGACGTAGCGGTCAAAAATCAGGCTTGATCCCCCCGTGTCCTTGAGCACCGCAATGCGGGGGTTGTCCTGACCGGAGCTGTAGAGATATTTGCCGGCGCCGTGTCCGGCCGCTGCAAACGAATCGCCAAAACGGCCGTTCTCGAGGGCATCCTCAAAGACCAGCTCCGGGGCAGCGGTTTCGCCAGCATAGCGGTAGACCTTGAACTTTGAACCGGGGCTGTAGACCGGCGCGGAGAGATTGCAGACGTAAAGCGTGCCATCGTCGGCGCGGGCGATGAGGTTGATGGCGTAGGTGCCGCCGCCGATGCCGGCGCTGTTCATCTCGCCCAGGGAATCCCCGCTGGCGGCATCGAGGATGTAAATGTGCACCCCGCCCTTGCGGGTGACCACCAGTACATGATCGGTATCGGGATTGTAGACCAGGCCGCGGCAGATGTCGTTGGCCGGGTCGCTGAACTTGTTGGTCTTCCAGAGCAGGGGATACTCGGCCTGGAGCAGACCTGCAGCAGCAAAAATGAGCAGGGAAATCAGTAACAACCGTTTCATGCCAACCTCCGATGATCAGGATCGGTTAAATTGCTAAAAATAATAGCGCAAGCCCAGGCCCGCGTTCAGGCTCTGAAAGCCGGAGACCCCCTCCAGCTCGATGTGGGGCTGCATGGTCGGATAGAGATCGCCGATCACCAGCCGGTAATGGGCAAAAAGATCCAGGCTGAGCGAGGAAGAAATCATAAACTCCATGCCCGCTCCCAGACGAAAGGACCAGTTGTACTCCTGCAGCACCTTTTCGTCGATATGCGGCAGGTCGATGGCCGGATCGGCCTCCACCTCACCGCGAACCCCTTTCCAGTGCAGCACGCCGGCGCCAAAATGGAGATAGGGGTGCAGCATGCTCACCGGTGCAAGTCTGTAGCGGCCGGAAAAGAGCAGCGCCGTATGCTCAAGGGAGAGTTCCAGCCTCCCCTCCGGATATCCCGTCAGGTTTTCGCGGCTGAAGGAGCTGTATTCGAGCAGCCCCTCGAGAAACCAGCAGCGGTTGTACTGCTGGCCGGCGGTGATGGCATAATTGGCGGCGGGTTTGAACCACTGCGTCAGCGCTCCCGCCGGCGCCGAATAGATCCCCTGCACCGCGGCGCCCCACCTCCCCTGCTCCACCGCCGCCGCCGGCACGGCGGTCGCTGCAAAACAAATCAGGAAAAGATAGCGTTTCATGTCTGGTCGCGTCTCAATATTTGAAGGTTAGGCCCAGGGTCAGCAGCAGCTTCGACTTGAAGGGAAACCACTGCGCGCTGTCCGAGGAGATGTTGAACAGATTTTCTAGTCCCGCGATGGCCTCCCGGCCGGGATAATAAACGTAATGCGCCGTGCCATCCAGATCGACGGAGGTGGAGAGCGTGTAGCGAAGGCCGAGCGTGGGCATGATAAAGAGGCGTTTGCCCTGCTTGGGCGGGGCAAAATGGAGCACATCGAGGGGGTACTCGTAATCGAGGCCCGCCCGCAGGGTGTCGAGATCGAAACGTTTGATCCAGTGCTCCTCCATCTCCAGCTGGCGTTTGTAGAGGTCCAGCCCGCCGCTGAGGCCCAGATAGGGCGTGAACCCGGCTCCGAGGGGTATCTCCCAGGTGAGCCCCAGGGAGAAGCGCAGTTCATTCATCTTCTGGGTGGGCTCAAAGACCGCCGAATAGATGCTGTCAGTGCTGGTGTAGACGAGTTCCTGATTGATGCGGGTCAGATTGGCTCCGGGCAGGAAGGGGATGTAGGTCTTTTCCCAGTAATCCCACTGCCATTCGTCGAGCACGCCGGCCTGCTCCAGTCCGGCCACCTCATAGTGCAGCGCGGCTCGCAGGCGCACCCCTGGCCACAGCCGGGTGCTCAGCTCCGCGCCCGCGCCGTATCCGGAACCCGCTTCGATCCGTCCCTTGTCGACAAGCTGCTGCACGGATCCGAAAAGCCGGGTCTGGATGGGCCGCTCCTGAGCGTGCGCAGCGGCGGCGGGCAGAATGATTAGCGCCAGAAAGAAGGCCTTGTTCAGGATTGAGCGCATGGTTCAAAACTCCATGACGAGGGTGTAACGTGCCGTGCCATCCAGGGTTTCATGCTCCATATAGGAAAAATCACAGCGCAACCGGCCCAGCGCCGTTTCGAGGCGCAAGCCGATGCCGCCGGTGAGGTTTTCATGATCATAGCCGTACTTGTAGCCCCCGCGCAGATAGAGGGCGCCGGCCAGCAGAGCCTCCAGGCCGGTGTGCAGCCTGCCATCGCCGTCGTTGGGCTGCACCGCCTCCAGCAGCAGGGTCAGACGGTTCGGACTCTCAAAACCGCCCGCCAGGTCGGCGGAGAGGCCCATTTTGAGCTGCTGCGGCATCTTGAATTTTTCCCGGGCATATTTAGCCTCGAGGCCGAAATTCTGCAAAAAGGTGCCGATGCGCAGGCTGTGGTAGCCCGTCATAAAAACAAACCCGATGTCGGTCACCACGTTGTCGGCATGCCAGAGGTCGATCTCCTCGCGCACATAGTTCAGGGAAGCGCCGAAAGCGAAGCGGTCGGTGAGCTGGCGCGCGAAGGTGAGACCGAGGGCGTAGGCTCCGGCCGTATATTCACCGAGGCTGATGTAGGAGCCCGCCTGCGCGGCGGAGGGATTGATGGTCTTTTCCATGCGGCCAAAATCGAACCAGGTGGCGTGCAGCCCGAGGACCCCGATGCGGGCCATCTGCGCCGTAAGAGCGAAGGCCTGATGGCTGGTTTCGACGTACCAGCCGGCATGTGAGACCGACAGTCCATAGCGTTTGCTGCCCAGGGCGGTCAGGGCGGGATTGACAAAGAGGCCCTCCGCGCCGGCATCGGGCATGGTGATGCCGGTCTCGCCGAGGGCGGCAAATCGCGCCGAGGCCGGAATCTCGAGAAAGACGAAGCCCGAGGTGCCGGTCTTGTTGAACTCCTGCGCCATGCCCGCCGCTGCCCAGCCGAGCAGCAAGAGCATCCCGGCTAGAGCTGTTCTTTGGCCGATTATTTTCATTCTCAAAGGCCTGCGTTTAAATAAAATTGGCTCTCTATTTTCCACCTGGATGGGTCTCTTCACCGCGCCTCAGTTGACGATGGCGAATTTCCCGCTCTTGACCTCCCCGCGGTCATTGTGCACCCTGTAGAAATACATCCCGCTTTTGACATACTGGCCGTAATCGCTGATCTGGTTCCAGGTGGCGACGCCGGACTGGGGATCGCTGTGCACGATCGTTTTGACCAGATCCCCGCGTACAGTATAGATCTCGATGGTGCACGCGGTGGAAAGGTTGACGAACTGGATAAGTTTGGCATCGCCGGCCAGCTCGAACCCGGAACTGCGGTAAAAGGGATTGGGCACGACCGTGACGCTGCTGAGGTCGGCCTCGGTCGGGGTCAGCGTAGTGTAAAAAGGCGTCGTTGTGCGATTGGCGAAAATCGAACTCTCAAGCGGGGGTACGGCAACGCCGGCATCGACAGCCCAGGCCGGATGGCCGGTGTCATAAGCGGTCACCGAATAGTAAAAACCGTAGCCGAGGGGGACACCTTCGTCGATGAAGGTATATCGTCCCGAGGCGGGATTGTAGTAGCGGCTGTCACCGGCCTGAATGTCGGCGATCTGCTGCCAGGGGCCGAAGGGATAGCGTCCGGAGCGGTAGATCCGGTAGCCGGCGAGGTCCACTACCTTCTGATGCGGATCCGGAACCGACTCGCTGCGGGCATCGAAGCTGATGACATTGCCCACCCGCGCCGGCTCGCGGTAGCTGGAGAGGGTGAAGGGGGGCGCCGGGGGCGGCATCGGCACGGTGTATTTGTGCTGATAGTTGAAGGCGATGCGCGCATTGAGATAGGCCGCGGCCGAATCGGCGGCGGCCTCGACCATCGCCCGGGTCACGCCCGGCTGCAGCGCCCGCTCATAGGGCATGCCGCCGACGAACTCGGCCATCACCACCCGAATCGAATCCCGTGCCGGGATGTTGAAAGGGCCGAGGGAATAGTTGGCGTAGAGCCGGCTGCTCCCCATGCGCGGGTCGGCGGGGTCGCGAAAAGCCTCCGAAAGCAGCATCGGGTCGGCCATGGCGGCATATTTGGCATCCAGGCCGGTCACCCCGAGAAAGGGCGCGGCATGATCGTTGGTCGCGGGAGCGGCCGACCAGACAAAATCGTTGATCCCCTCGACCCCGTTCGAATCGGGCGGCAGAGCGAGAAATTTCAGGCCCATCACCCCCGGGGCGACGAACTCGGGCTCGATGCGGTTGCGGTCGGCCACGGGATCATAGATGTAATGCTCGAAATAGTCGTACGACTCGTCGAATCCGGGTGTGGCGGCCAGATCCCCCGCCCGGCAAGTCAGCAGCTTCTCTTCCGGGTTCCAGCGCGAACGGGCATTGCGGGCCCCCGGGGGAAAATTGGGAAAGGTCAGATTCCAGCCGCGATGGTTGGGTGAAAGGGCATAGCTGAAGAGAAGCCAGACCCCGCGCAGGGGCTTGCGCCGCTGGGTGTTGGCGATGACGTATTCGATGATCAGATAATCCTCATCGGCCCGGGAACCCGACCACTGCCGCACCCGCCGCTTGATCTGGATGGGCAGATTCTGGTTGTCCCAGGGCTGGTACCAGGCGCCGTTCATCTCGAACTCGGTCTCCAGCACCACCTCCGCCTCGCGGGGATCGGCCGCCAGCCAATAATTCTCGCCCTGCTTCCAGCGCAGCTGGTGCCGCTTGACCAGATAGCGGAAGGCATCCCCCTTCCAGCCGACGTCGGTGCCGTGGTTGCTGAAATTGTCCCAGCCCCAGACCTCACCGCTGTCGTTGAGAGCGGTGATGAAAAAACCCCCGGCCACCAGGTAGCTGTTGCTGCCGCCGATGTTCTGCTTGATCTCCTCGCTGCTGAATCCGGGCCAATCCAGACCGGCGCTCTTGCGGGTCCAGTCGGCCATGGGCTCGCACTCCTGCGAAAAATAGAACGAGTGCCACAGCCGTCCGCGCCTCAGCTCGATGGTGTAATTCTGCTCCTGACCGGCCGCCGGGATCAGGCCGGTCAAAAGAAAAAGCCCGATGGCACAACGGCTGAAGGAAATATTCTTTTTTTGCATGCGCGCTTTCCTAAAACTCCACGCCCAGGGACAGGAAGAGCTGTCGGGGAATGTTCTTGAAGGTCTGGAAATAGTTATAGAGCCGGTAATCGCGATAGGGATCGTCGTCCCGGTCCATGTAGGTGACGCTGCGCAGGACGAAACGGTCCAGCTCATCGCTGGTATAGATGGGGGTAAGATGCTTGTTGCCGAGCAGGTTGAGCACCCGCAGGCTGGCCTTGAGCTTGAGATCCATCAGGGTGAAATCCTTCTCCACGCGCAGATCGGTCTGCGACTCCATCGGGTAGCGCCGGTTGCTCTCCACCTGATATTCATACTGATATTCCGGCGACCAGTAGTAGGCCAATCCGCTGGTGACCTTGTAGATCAGACTGATGGAAAGATTCGCCAGGGGCCGCCGTCCGAAGAGCTCCAGGCCGCTGCCGGCGGGGACGAAGTAGGTCACCATGCCGTTGAAGCGATGGGTGCGGTCCTCCGGCGCCAGATAGTCGCTGGCGGAATACTGATACTTTTGCTCAAGTTCGGGAGTCATGACCTCACGCTCGAGATAGACCCCGTAATTGCCATAGTTGGCCTGGCTCAGGGTGTAGGAGAGACGATAGTGCCAGATCTGGCTGTTGCGGTTCTGGAAGGTGATTTCGATGCCGCGCGCGTTGCCATAGCCGCGGTTCTCGTAGGAAATATAGCTGCCCTTGAGATCATCCTCCTTGTTCTGACTCCCGGTGGTGGACTTGACATAAACCGTCGAGATCTGATCCTTGAGGTCGTTGTAGTAGGTGACGATGTCGAGCTGGTGGGTATCCCAGAGGTTCTGCTGCACCCCCACCTCATAATTGATGCTCAGCTTGGGTTTGAGATTGGCGTTGCCGTAACTGCCCCAGCCGTTGTAGGTCTGGTTGTCGAGGGCCTGATTGACCAGGGGCATGGAGCGGAAATGACCGTACTGAACGCGAAAAGCGGTGCGCTCGCCGATCGGGAAGGAAACCCCCAGCCGCGGCGAGAGCGAGGTGAAGGTCCTGGAGGGCTCCCAGGCCGGATTGCCCACCGCCGGACTGCCGAGGGCGGGATAGAAGAGGTCATAGCGGTCGGCCGGCACATCGACGCCGAAATTGTAGGCGTCCAGGCGCAGCCCCAGATTGGCGACCATGCCGGCGAACTCGAGCTTGTCCTGCACATACCCGGCTGCGTACCAGGTCTTGGCCTTGTAGTTGGTGGCGAAACCGGTGCGCCAGATATAGGCCGAAACGCATAGCGAGGAGGAGGCGTTGTAATTCTGGTCCATCAGCGAGGTCTCGATGCCCGCCTTGAAGAGGTTGGTGTTGGTCAGCTGCGAGGTGAAATTGAGGCGGCCCTCGTAAAAGCGGGTGACCGAGGCCTGGTTATAGAGGCTCGACCAGGTGTAATAGGCGCGATATTTTTCAAACCAGGGACCGGGGTCCTCGAGGCGGCGCGATTCGACTTCCAGCTTGCGGTCGACGTCGGTGGCCGGCGTGGGCGTCTGCAGGGCATAGAGGGTCTCGCTCTGATGGGTTAAATTGGCCTCGAGATAGGAGCGGGCGGAAAAGAGATATTTGTAATTGAGGTTCTGGGCGAAGACGGTCTCCTCGCGAGGCGAGTCGTAGATCAGGGTGTATTTGCGCTTGGCGCCGTAGCTGCCCCACAATCCCGCCCAGGTGATGTCATCCGACCCTGAACCCATCCCCGAGAAGTAGCTCTGGTAGAGCCCGGTAAGCTTGAAATTCTGGCGGCTGCTCGGCTTCCAGGCGAGCACCAGGGAGTAGTTCTGCAGACGCTGGATCTTTTCCCGCGTCGGCAGCCTCGTCGGTTTGTTCTTGAGTTCGCCGGAAAAGAAAAAGCTCATCTTCTCGGCGTTCATACCCAGCGGGCCGCCGAAACTGAATAGATAGCGGGTGTAGGGATGCTGGCGGTAATCATAGATGCCAAAGATGTTGTCATCCGAGGGGGTATGGTTCTTCACCCAGAGCTGATGATTCCGCCGCGCCTCCGCTTCATTGACCACCCCGAGCGAATCGCGGAACTGCGGTTCCTTGAGCCAGTTCTCCACCAAGCCCCATTTTCGCCATTCATACTGCTGCTGCGAATAGAGATAATCCCCCCAATGGTACTGGCCCTCGGGACGGTATTCCATGATGAAAGCCCCGTTGAAGCGGGGGCCGCCCTCCTTGGTGACCACCTTGACCACACCGGATTGGGCATTGCCATACTCGGCGTTAAAGCCGCCGGAGATCACCTCCATCTGGGCGATGGCCAGGGGATTGATGTCGTATTTCCAGCTGTTGTCCGATTTGGAGCCGGTGCCGTAGGCGGGCACCCCGGTGTTGGTCGTCAGGCTCTTCATGCCGTTGATCTGGTAGTTGATCTCGTAGGAGCCGCCGCCGCGGATGCTGTAGGTGCCGTCGGCATTCTTGTTGATCCCCGCGGAGAGCTCGAGGATGTTGCGGATGCCCTCCACCGGCAGGGCGTCGATCTCGTCGGTATCATAATGAACCGACGAGGAGGTCTTGTCGGCCTCGACGATGGGCCGCGTGGCGGTGACGGTGACCGATTCCCCCAGATCGACAGTGGTGGTTTTAAGCTGGGCATCGATGGTGGTGGTGCGGTCGATGCGCACTCCGACCTGGGCGACCGTCAGCGGCTGATAGCCGATGTAGACGAAGCGCAGCTGATGCATGCCCGGCGGTACATTGAGGATGGCATAGCGGCCCTCCATGTCCGTCACCGCGCCGATGGCCATGCCCACCACCATGACGTTGGCGCCGGCGAGAGGCTCGCGGGTGGCGGCATCCCGCACCTGGCCGGCGATCTTGCCCGTCGTCTGGGCGTGCAGGCGCGCCGGAGCGGCGCTCAGAAGCAGAAAGAGCAGAAAAGCCGTTATTTTTTTCATAGCCCTGCAACCATCATGGGTGAAAGTCTCATGCGATGGGACGTTGCGCCCCCGCCTCACCTGATCAGCATCACTTTGGCCGCTGCCAAACCGCCGCGGCTGTCGCGCAGCGTGACGAAATAGAGGCCGCTGGCCAGGGCCTCCGCTGCGAGCGGCCATTCATGATCTCCCGCCATGAGGAGCTCGTCAGCCAGCACAGCCACTTCGCGGCCAAGGGGATCATACAACGCCAGCCGGATGTGTCCGTCTTCTTTCAGCCGGCAGCGGATGCGGGCACGGTTGTTGAAGGGGTTGGGATAGCAGTGCAGCAGTAGAGGGGAACGCGGCGTTACGATGGCGTTCGAGGCCGCGCCCGTACGGGCATCATGGGAGAGAATTCGAAGGGCATCGGCGACGATGTACTGGCCCCTGGTGGCGGCGTCGGAGATGCGGATATACTCCGTACCGTCATCAGCGAACGAGAAAGCGCCGATCGGGACCCAGGCGCTGCCGTTGGCGGTCTGGTTGACGCGCACTGTGTCGCTGCGCCCCTGATGCTGGATGATGAAAGGGGTATCCTGACAGCGGTTGGAGGAGGCCACCCACCAGGCCTGGATCTCATAGAGCGCCGGACCGCGCAGGCGCGGCTGGAACTGGGCGAATTTGGCACCCTGCCCGGGTGTGTTGAGCAGGCTGCGGGTGGCGCCATAATAGCCCGCATTGGCCGATTCGAACCACCCGGCCCCGCTCAATGTGCATTCCGGGTCGGCCGTGTCGATGATCTTTTCAAAATAAACGGTCTTGTGGGGCGCGATCAGGCTGTCGGCATGCACCAGGGCCAGGATGGTCGGCACAGCCCGCACGCCGCTCGTCTGACCCTCCGGCCGGTTGACCAGGGTGGCCCCAATGCTCATCTGCGTCGAGCCGCCGCCGTCCAGATTCATCGCCTCGACGCAGCCCAGCTCCAGCAGCATTGCGGCCAGTTCCGCAAGTGTAGCTCCCTCGCTGGCCGCCTGGCGGCCGTCGACCACCATCAGCAGCACATGATGCCCGGGGGTATATCCTACAGCCGTGCGCGGATCGCGGTTGTCTGCGCCCACCCCGGATCCCCAAAAGACCTCCTCGTCATAGCTGATGCGCACCTGGCCGTTTTTCAGCAGGGTGGGTCCACCGCCGATAGCGGTCAGAATCTCCGCATAGGGCGTTCCCGCCGCAGCGAGCGGCAGCGGCGCCGGCGTGCCCATGACGTTGGGCGCCGGCTGGGCATAACGGTAGATATCGGCCGGCCGGCCGCCAAAATGATAGATCCAGTCCACAGCCGGCGAACGGCTGGTGTTGAGTGAAAAGAGGCTGCGGGTGACTGGATAGCTTTTATTGTCGCGTGTCACCACGGCGACATTCTGCGCCAGCACCCGGTCCGGATAGACCACCGCCGAATAGGAGGCGCCATCGGCGAGGCCGAAATAGCCGCCGTTGACCGCCGCAAAGGCTCCGGTACGGGCTGTAAAGTCGGGAACAGTCTCCTTGCGGGAACTTGTCGTCGAGAGGTAGGGGCGGACCGCCAGGTCCGGGACGTTGAGATCGATATCGATGTACCAGGCGCGCAGGGCGGGCTGGATGCGCACGCCGGAAAAGAGACGCGCACCCTGGGGCAGGCCGGACGGAATCACCTCGCTCCAGGTGAGTGGCTGAGCGGATGCGGAAAGGGAAATGACGAGCAGAAGAGACGCAAGACGTTTCATGAGGTACCTGTCAACCGATCAGCCACCGAACCAGCACCCCCCGCCTGCGGGGATTCCTGCAATTGGAACAACGAGTGCGCCCGAGCCCCGTTCGAGGGCAGCCGGTTATATCGTTCCCGCAGGAATTGCAGACCTCTCATTATAGTACACTTCTGTACAAATCGCAAGCAAAATCTGCAGCAGCGACCAGACCCCATCGATCAGGTGTTGAAACCAGTAGCGCCTGGGTCAGCTGAGCCCCTGGTGGTCTGAATAATCCAACAAGTTACTAAAATCAGCACGGCCGCCTGCCCCCCATCCATTCCAGCATCCTTCCGCGCCTGTCCAGTGGTCAGGGGTGTTTCACCTGCTCTCGCATCATTTCAATCGCCTTGAGCAGCCGCTTGTCGCGGGTATCCTGCCTTTTGGCCTCTGTAATCCAGCGCACATACTCTTTGCGGTGGGTATAGGCCAACCCGTCAAACCAGCGCTTTGCGTCCGGATTTTCATCCAGCAGCCTGCCCAGGTCAGCGGGGATCTCCACCTCGCGGGGCTCGTCATCCTTTCTCAGAACAACATGGACGCTGTCGCCGGGATTCTTGCCGATGGCCGACCGCACCTGCTGGGTCAATCCCAGCCAGTGGCAGGGCGAACCCATTTTCACCAGCGAGCCGCGATATTCATAGCCGTCAAAAGTCGCCACTACTTTCACCCGGCCCTTGACGCCGAATTCCTCTTCCACGTTGTACGGAAACTCAATGAAGGCGGCATCCAGACCAGGATGCTTCTGAATCACAGCGTCAAATTCATAGCTCTTCATTCCACAACTCCGGTAAAAAACACTTAAAAATTGGCAGTTCCAAACCCAGCAGTTCTGGTCCATCCATCACCTCAGCAGCACCAGCCGGATCTGCCCCGACCAGTCGTCAGACACCAGCCGGCAGAAATAGGTTCCACTGGGCTCCCCCGATGCATGCCAGTGCACAGAGTGGGCGCCGGCCCCAAGCTGGCGCGCCAGCAGCACCGCCACTTCCCGGCCCCGCGCATCGTAGATTTTCAGCGCGACCCGGCCCGGCCGCGGCAGCCTGAAATCGATGCGGGTGGTTGCATTGAAGGGATTGGGATAGTTCTGCGCCAGGCGGAAATCCTCCGGCGCAGAGAGCGGCGGCGCGGCGACGGCGGTCGGGCCGACCACTCCGGCGACTTCGGCGGCGGCTGCCAGCATGATCTGCCCTCCTTTCCGGATCAGATCCGGTGATAATTTGTCAATCGTATCCACCGGCTTGTGGTAGTACGGATCCAGCCCGCCCCAGATTTCTCTTGCGCTGCCTTCGGCAAAATTGAGGGCCTCATAACCGGCCGCGGCAAAAGGTCCGTAATCGCTGGCGCCTGTGGAATCGACCTCCACATCGAAGGTTGCGCCGATGCCATAGCGGGTGTTGTAGACCAGCACCGAATCGATCAGGCGGCTGCGGGTGAGATAGCTGCCGGCAATGAGCCGCGCCGGATTGCCGGTCAGGGGGTAGCCGATCATATCTCCATTGACCGCCGCCGCGATCTCACGTTTTTCCTCACGAGCCTTAATTACATAGTGGGTGCTGCCGAGCATGCCCAGCTCTTCACCGGATACGAGAAGAAACTTGAGGGTGGCGCCGAACTCAAACTCCCGGCCAAGCCGTGCCGCCTCCAGCACCGCGCTGCTCCCGGAGGCATTATCGTTGGCGCCGGGGGCGTAATTGAGGGGATCATCGCTGTACGAATCATAATGCGCCACCATCACCACTTCCCGTTCCGGCGCCGTCACTCCTTTTCGGGCGGCCTGAATATTGCGTGAGAGATGGATCAGGCTCTCCGGCAGGTGTTCTGTGCGGGAGCTCCACTCTTCTCCCTCGGTCTTGATGAGCAAAACCCCTCGCGAACCACAGGCCAGCCATGATCCATCCTGCGTCCTCTCCATCCGGTAGAAGAAGGGTCCCCACCCCAGGTTGAGGAGGGAGAATTCTTCCTCCCATCTCCAACCGCCGTCACGGGTGGAGAGGATCTGCCCGCTGACCATTATGAGGCGTCCGTGCAGGCGATCGGTCATGATGAGGTCGCGGGGCTGATCGGTGGCGGACAAATTCGTTTCGAGCACTTGCCACGAATTGCCGCCATCGCCGGTGTGGAGGAGCAGTCCGTCTTCACCGGCCACCCACCCCTCCGTGGCAGAGATAAAGGAGACCGCATTCAAACGGTATGAGGAATTTTGCAGGCGGGGAACCCAGCTCCTGCCGTGATCACTGGAGAAGAAGAGGGCGCCGTAGTAGCTGCAGAGCCAGACATGCTCGTCATCATGGACATGCAAATTCCAGAAGGCGTCGGTGTTGTTCAGAGCGATTTTCTGCCAGAGCTCACTCTCCTTCTCCTTGCGATAGAGTCCGCCTTTTTCACCGCAGGCGAGTACGACGCCGTTCGGCAGGGCGGCGATATCCCAAAGGTGGGGCGCGCCTGCTATTTCCGTTTTTGTCCAGGTAGTGCCGCCGTCCTTCGTCCCGTAGAGGTTGCCACGGTAGCCGCAGGCCCAGCCCTCGCTGGCCGAGAGAAAATCGAGGCCATTAAGAGGCTCATTATCAGACAGGGTGAGCTGCAGCTGCCACGAGGCGCCGCGGTCCGTGCTGCGAAGGATGTGGCCGCGCAGGGATACCGCCCAGATGGAGTCGGATCCGGCGTGAGCCAGGTCAAAGAGGTCCGTCAAACCGGTGACATACCAGTCGGATTCGGCCTGGTACCCCAGAATTCGCAGCCGTTCGAGCAGGTACTCCGCGGCCTGATCCCGCTGGGGGGCATATTCATAGCGGGTGCCAAAATCCTGCAGATCCTGTATAGTCCGCAGCATCGAGTCGCTCGACACCTTGTCGACCATGCTCCGGATGTATGGCGACGAATCGGGGGCAGGCGGCCATGCTGCCCGGAGGGCTGGCCTGGCAGCAGCCGGAAGGGCTCGCCAGGTTCCGGAGGGACGCGGCGGCTGGGCGAAGGCGGATGTGCCGATCAGAAAGCCTAGGAAGGCAAGGATGGTAAATCTGGGTATGCGATACATAAGGCCCCCATCATTGAACTGGCATTATAACCAGAGACCGGGCTGATGCGGTTGCAGACA
>JAKPUX010000374.1 GCA_029554865.1 bacterium
ATCGCCACCGAGGTCTTTCGTGAGCGCAATCAGGAGATCGATGTCGAGAGCGCCCAGGATGTGGTGCGCTTTATCGACAAGCAGCGCCAGGAGGCCCAGGACCGCCTCGAGGAGGCGGAACGGTCGCTGCAGCAGTACAGCGGCGCCGGCCAGGTGGTTTTCATCGGCGAAGACGGCGGCATGATGAGCAAGGTCTCCCAGGTGGAGTCCATCCTGGAACAGGCCGAAACCGAGCGCCGCCTCGCCGAAAGCAACCTCGCCTCCTTTAATATGCAGCTGGAAGGCGCGGGCAAACAGGGAACCGGACTGCAGTCCGCCGAATCCTTTCCGGAGGTGGCCGCTCTGCGCCAGCGGCTCTCGAACTTTGAGGACCAGCGCAATGCCCTGGCTGTTTCCGCCGGGGCTGACAGCCTGAATGCGGCGGAACTGGACCGCAAGATCGAGTCGATCAAGGGCGAACTGCGCCGCGCCATCCTCGCGCACTCTACCGATTCGATGCCGGCCGAAGACCGCAGGACCGACGAGCTGCGCACCATGCTGACCAACCGGCTGGTCGCCGAGCAGATCAACCTCAGCTCCAGCCGCAACCGGGAGAGATTTTACAACAATCTGCTCGAAGAGTACCGCCGCCAGAGCCCGGAGCGGCTCGAAAAGACCATGGAACTGGCGCGACTGCGCCGCACCCAGGCGGTGCATCAGAACCTGCTTAACTATCTGGTCGAGCGCCATGAAGAGGCCAAGATCAAGGCGGCCACCGGCGCGGGCGGCATCCGCATCGTCAATCCGGCCTCCATCCCTGAAAAACCGAATTCGCGCAATATCCCGCGCTCGCTGCTGATCGGCGCCATGCTCGGCCTCGGCCTGGGCTTCGGCCTGGCCATGGCCCAGGAGTATCTCGATCAGACCGTGCGCAGCCGGCAGGACCTCGAGCGGCTCACGGGCATCCAGGTGATCGGGCAGATCCCGATGGGCTTTAAACTGAACGGGAAAAACGGCCAAAAGCTGCCCAGGCCGAATATCATCACGTCATTCCTGAAAACCCGGCTGAAGAAGGGGAAGGCGTCGGATGCCGCCGAGCAGCAGTACTATCCGCTGATCAACAAATACGATCCCCATGCCCCCTTCGCCGAGGCTTTCCGCTCGCTGCGCACCGACCTGCAGTTTTACAGCGTCGACAAGCCGATCAAAAAGCTGCTCATCACCAGCTCGATCCCGGGCGAAGGCAAGACCCTGGTGAC
>JAKPUX010000376.1 GCA_029554865.1 bacterium
GAACATGTATAACAACCGAACCAGCCGGTTCGATTTGGATCATTGAAAGTGATAAAATCCGGATACATTCAAGGGATGCCGATTAAAAGCTCCTTTATTGTCTTGTCTCCCTGTTTCCCTTGACTTTGACCAATATCCTGCAAAATTTACCTTCAAGCAACGTGGTGATGGGTTTCAGAGCCTGCCAGCTAATCACTCCAACTCAGCATAGAGATCCCCATATACATTCTTGCACAGGCAGTGAATCTCTCCAGGCAAAGGCTCACTTATGGATGTGTTGGATTTTCGCAAACGGTTGATCAGGGATTACCGGGATTACGTCGAGCGTTTTATCCAGACCAGGGATTCGCGCATTCACGCCCATGTCCGTCAGCTCCTCGATGAGGGCGAACTCTGTCCTGAGGCCCTGATCCAGGCTGACCCGATTTTAATATATCCGGCACAAGGTGTCGGTGGGGACCAGATTTCGGGGGTATCCTGTTCCGTTTTCAGGTTGAAACAGATCCATGAATTGGGTATATTAGATTATAGGGATGCCGCACATTCAAAATCCTGACCTGAACCCGATGACCTGAAGGAGGATCATCATGATCGCCTATCGCAACTCGCAGACCGGCTGGCTGATCATTTTGCTGCTGGCGGCGGGATTCATCTACACCCTCTCCACCCTCTCGCTCGATGCCGTCACCACCGGGCAGTATATCGTGCTGCTGGTCCTCATCGTCGCCGGCGTGCTCTTTTACAAGCTCAATGTCGTTGTCGAGCGCGGGGTTATCGTGGTCTCGTTCGGCCAGGGGATGATCAGCAAAAGCATCCGGGCGCGCGACCTCGCCGGCTGCTGCGTGGTCAAGGTGCCGTGGTATTACGGCTTTGGCATCCGGCTGACGCCCTCAGGCTGGCTCTATAATGTCTCCGGTTCAAACGCCGTCGAGCTCACCTACAGATCGGGCAAAAAATTCATCATCGGCAGCAACGAGGCGGATGTGCTTTGCGAGACCATTCAGGATGAGATCAGCAAATACGCCACCCCGCAGAGCTGATCCCGACTTGCGCGCCCCTCACCGGGCCATGGCGCAGCGATCTCAGGGCGCCCGGCTCTCCGCCGAGCTGATCAGGACGACTCGCTACCAGGGCCGCTCGCCTTCCACATTGCCGGCGGGATCATAGTTGCAGACGACGATGAGCTGGCCGTCGCGCAGGGCTTTGCCGCAACCCATCGCCCGGGTATTTTTCCAGACCACCTGGGTATAGTGCCCGGCCGCCGCAACATTGGCTTCACTGATGGGGCCGCCGTTGTAGCGGCTCTTCTCCTCGACCCAGGCCTCCACCGCCCGCTCCAGCCCGTAATAAGCCGCCGTCCCCATATAGAGATTCTCGCCGTAAAGCTGCTTCCAGCGGCCGCTCTCCGGACGGTGATCAAAGGTGGCGGAGGCGGCGAGGTGGTCGGCCCACTCCTGCGCATAGCGCGCCAGCTCTTCTGACCATTTCAAGGGCCGGGTGCCTGCCGCGGCCCGCGCCCGGTTGTGCAGGGTCAGGAGGAGATCGGCCTCCTCACCATTGAGTGAGGAGCCGCTCCCGCCACCCTCCGTTGCCGCGGGCTGGACAGTGGATGGAGCAGCGTTCTCGTTCGCCGTCATCCTGGAAGCCGGCTCAGCGTCGTACCCGGAGTTATTCCGCAATCCCCTGCCCAGGATGATCAAAAGTGCGATTAAAACCGCCGCCGTGATGATTTTCTTCATTACGTCCTCTTCCAGTTAATGATCAGACTTGAAAGGCCGGGAGGGCGGAGACAGAGCGCAGGATGGCGCAGGCGATAGGCTCGCGTGTGGACCATCCCTCCTCCCGGGCACGCCATTCTCCTCCCATGTTACTCTTTTCAGTCTTTTAATGCAATCATTTTCTGCGGACTGTGCGCAGCCAGCCCGGGCTAGCGCCAAAAGCGGGTGCCATCCGACGCGACCATCGATGAGCGGGGGCAAACAATGAGACAACTGGCTACCTCCATTTTCGGAGGGGAACGCGGCGCAAGCTGCCGGGTGGGACCAGATTGCGGGGATAACCTCCCCTTCCCCCAAATCCATTGACTTTCACCCGCCGAATGCCTAATATTAGCCTTAGAGTCCAGTGCATCTTAACCGTATCAAAGGGAGGTGAAAGAAAGCGATGGAATGGCTTGACGGAATCGCCGGGGCGATCGTGGTCTGCGACACCCAGGGAATCATCCTCTATCTGAACCGGCAGGCGGAGATCAACTTTGCCGGCGAGGGGGGCGCGGCTCTGATCGGCAGCAACCTGCTCGACTGCCATCCCGAGCCCTCGCGCAGCAAGCTCCGCGAGCTGCTCGCCGAACAAAAAACCAATGTCTACACCATCGAGAAACGGGGCATCAAGAAACTGATCTGGCAGAAGCCCTGGTACCGCGACGGCGTATTTGCGGGGCTGGTCGAATTTTCGCTTGAGATCCCCCGGGAGATGCCCCATTTTGTCCGCAGCGCCGCAGCTGAGCCGGTTTGAGGAGAGGCCTTGAAAGAACCCGATCCCATTGAAATCCCCATCGACGGGGCGCTCGATCTGCACACCTTTGCGCCCCGCGACGTCAAGGAACTCGTCCCCGACTATCTCACCGCCTGCCGCGAACGGGGGATCCTTGAGGTGCGCATCATCCACGGCAAGGGGATCGGGGCGCTGCGCGAAACCGTCCATGCCATGCTGAGGCGGCTGCCCTGGGTGCTCCATTTTCAGCTCGCCGGCGATGGACGCGGCGGCTGGGGCGCGACCATCGCCACGCTGGCCCCGTTGAACAACTCTGACATGATCGACGACAAGGAGTAAGAGCATGAAGCGGATCATCGCCCTGAGCCTGCTCGCCGCCCTGCTTGCGGCAAGCGGCTGCAAGGACAAATCACCGACCGGACCCGATCCGGCAGATAAGGCAACCAAGAGCGCCAAGCGCGGCATCGCCTTCAACCTCGCCTCGCCTGCCGATTTTGACGCCCTCTCGAAGGGCGTGAGCTGGTGGTATAACTGGGCGATCACCCCGAGCACCAGCGCCCCGGCGGATTACCAGACCGACTATGCCATGGACTTTGTGCCGATGCTCTGGGGCGGCAACACCAGCGCAGCCGACATCACCAGGGTCAAGGCGTTTGTCATCAGCCATCCCGAGGTCCAGCACCTGCTGGTCATGAACGAGCCCAACCTCACCAACCAGGCCAACCGCACTCCCCTCCAGGCGGCAACAGACTGGCTGAAATATGAACAGGTGATCCAGGAACTGGCCAGCCTCGGCCGGACGGTCTATCTCGTCGGTCCGGCCATCACCTGGGGCACCCAGTCCGGATACGCGGACCCCGTGAGCTGGCTTGATGCCTTTTACGACGCTTACAAAACCGCCAACAGCGGCAGGGAACCGCAGATCGACTATCTCGCCTTTCACTGGTATGATTACGGCCTGAATGCGCAGCTGGACCGGTTGAAAAAATATAATAAAAAAATCTGGGTCACCGAGATGGCCAACTGGAACGCACAGATCAACTCCTACGCCAAACAGAAGCAGCAGATGACCGAGATGGTGACGATCTGCGAGAACCGGGCGGATGTCTACCGCTACGCCTGGTTCTACGGCCGGGGCGATTTCCCGGACCGCCACTTCACCTACCTTTTCACGCCCAACGATGGCGAGCTGTCGGAACTGGGCAAGCTCTACATCGAGCTGCCCTTCGCCCAATAGTATTTCAGCGGCCTTCCGGAAAAGAAGGCGGACCATAAGAGCGAGACCTGCCGATCGGGAACAAGTGCGCCGGCCGTATCAGGAGCCGGGCAGAGAGAGGATCCAACAAGGAGAGCATGCCGATGAAATTCACACGCCGCGAATTCATCCAGACCGCCGCCCTGAGTGGAGCCGGGATCATGCTGACGGGGGCGGAGACCCTGCGTGCGCAGGGGGAGCGCAAAAAACGCTACGCCATCGTTGGCACCGGCTCGCGCTCCTATATGTACCAGGAGGCGGTACTGAAAACCTTTGCCGGCAGCTGCGGGATGACCGGCTACTGCGACACCAACCGTGGCCGCCTTGAGAGGGCGCAGCGCTTCGCCCTCTCCCTCGGCCAGCCGGCACCGCCAATCTACGCCGCCGCCGATTTCGACCGCATGATCTCAGAGACCCGGCCGGATGTGGTCATCGTCACGACGGTGGACGGCTTTCATCACCAGTACATCGTCCGCGCCCTCGAACTGGGCTGCGACGTCATCACCGAAAAGCCGATGACCACCGACGACGCCAGGTGCCGCGCCATCCTCAAGGCGGTGCGCCGCAGCGGCAGGAAATGCACGACCGCCTTCAATTACCGCTACTCACCGCCGCGCACCCAGGTCAAGGAGCTGCTCATGCAGGGGGCCATCGGCGACATCCTCTCGGTCGATTTTCACTGGATGCTCAATACCCATCACGGCACCGACTATTTCCGCCGCTGGCACAGCCAGAAAATGAATTCCGGCGGACTGATGGTGCACAAGGCCACCCACCATTTTGACCTCATCAACTGGTGGCTATCTGCGGTCCCGGTCTCGGTCTTCGCCACCGGCAAGAGAGAGTTCTACACCCCGGCGATGGCCAAACGCATCGGACTGAGCGGCGCGCATGAACGCTGCCATACCTGCCCCGAAAAGGTCCAGTGCGCCTTTGAACTCGACCTCGAGAAAAACAAAAACCTCAAGGAGCTCTATCTCGACAACGAGCACTACGATGGCTATTTCCGTGACCGCTGCGTCTTTAGGCCCGGCATCGACATCGAGGACACCATGAACGTGCTCGTGCGCTACGACAACCAGGTCACCATGGCCTACTCCCTCAACGCCTTCAACGCCTGGGAGGGCTATTATGTGATCTTTAACGGGACGAAAGGGCGGCTGGAACACAAGGCGGAGGAGAGGGTCTATCTGTTCGGGGATGGCACGGTGCCCGGCGCGCTCAAGGGGGATGGCACCTACATCCGCATCTATCCCCTGCGCGAGCCCGCTTATGAAGTTGAGGTCTGGACGGGCGAGGGCGGCCACGGCGGCGGCGACGCGGTGATGCTGGCCGATCTCTTTTCGCCTGTCCGTCAGGCCGACAAATACCTGCGCGCGGCCGACCAGCGCAGCGGGGCCTGGTCATGCCTCACCGGCATCGCCGCCAATCGCTCCATCGCCGATGGTCGGCCGGTCGCCATCGCCGATCTGGCCGATGATATTGGCTATCCCGATTATCCCGCCATGCCGGGCCATGAGGAGCCCCTGCCGATGCCCCTCAAGGCATAAGAGTATAAAAATCCCTGGCCAGCCAGTTGGTCATCAGCTCAAGCGCGCGCGGTGAAAAAGTCTCCTCGATGAGGCTGTATTCGTCCACCCCGCCGGTCTTTGCGGTCTGGAAGAGATGGTTCAGGCCGGCAAGCTTGTGGGTCTCGAAGCGTTTGTTGCCGCCGGCGTGGAGGGCCGAGGCAATGGCGGCGAGGTTTTCGTCCGCCGGGACCTGCAGATCCAGTTCGCCGTTGAGGGCCAGCACCGGGCATTTGACCTTGCGCAGCACCGGCGCGGGGTCGTGGGTCAGGAAGAAGCGAAACCAGGGCGAGGCCAGCTGCTTGATCTGCATATTGATCAACTGGTCGGTCATGGCGGCCTGCTCGGATGCGCTCATTTCACTGCGCTGGGCGGTCATGGCCGCGCGCAGTTTCTCTTCGAGTCCCTCTCCTCCCTCCTTCATGATCGCAAAGAGAATCTCCTGAATACGGCGATTCTGCTTCACAGTCGCTTCATCCTGACCAGCGGCGCGGCCGATGAGTTCGCCCTGGGCGAGCATGATCTTTTCCCCGGTCACCCCCGGCCCGGCGAGAAGGATGATGCCGGCGATCTTTTTGTTCTTTGCGGCAACCATCGGGGCGATCAGCCCGCCCTCGCTGTGGCCGGCGAGGATAATGCGCTTTTTGTCGATATCGGGGCGCCGGATGAGGGCGTCGACCTGGGCGGCCACATCGCCGGCAAAATCCAGGCTGGTGGCGGACGCGATGTCTCCGGTCGAGGCGCCCGTGCCGCGGTCATCGCAGCGCAGCACCGCAAAGCCGCTGCGGCTGAGGTGGTCGGCGATGACCCAGAAGGGCCGGTGGCCCATGATCGCCTCATCGCGGTTTTGCGCGCCCGAACCGGTGATGAGGATGACAGCCGGATGACGCCCCTCCCCTTCCGGCAGGGTCAGGGTGCCTGCAAGCGTGAGGCTTGCACGCTTGTTGGGGATAGTCACCTCTTCGCTGCGGTAAGGAAAGGGCGGCCTGGGCTCCTGGGGGCGGTTCATCTGGACGGGCTGGTCGCTCTTGACGAGCTGGAGGGGTAATTCGAGTCCCCCCTGCCGCCAGACGCCATCGTAGCGGAGGCTGTCGGGGCTGTAGAGCGCAAGATAAGAGCCGTGGACGACCGGGACCTCGACGATGAGAGAGTCGGCGGGGGTGCGGACCTGACCGCAGGGGATGCCCTTGGCGCCCTGGTCCGGGCTGTCGAGCAGGGCCGTCCAGCCGCTGTCACTTTGCTCAAAGTTGAAGACGAGGCGGAGTTTGGCGCCCATGACTTCCAGGGCGCCCTGCCAGCTGCCGGTCAGCTCCTGGGCGCCGGCGGTGGAGATGAGTGCCAGGACCACCAGGAGGGGGAAAAGCCGTTTTCTATTCATCTGATTCTCCGGTTTATGTTGCCAAGAATACGCTTTCCCGGAGAAAATAGCAAGCAAAATTTGCTCCTGTCCACCGGGAGATGGCCGCCGGCCTCAATGCAGCAGGAGCATTTTCATGCTCTGGCGCGATCCCCCGGAAGAGAGCTGGACAAAGTAGATGCCCGCTGCAGCGGGGCGGCCGTACTCATCCCTGCCGTCCCAGGCGGCTGTGCCCTCGCCCGCCGGCTGGGCTCCATCCAGGAGCACCCGCACCTGGCGGCCCAGGGCGTTGTAGATCACCAGCCGGGCCTCTCCCGGTTCGGCGAGGCTGTAGTTCAGGCTCGTCCCGCTGTTGAAGGGATTGGGATAGTTTTGTCCGAGCCGGAAGGTGACCGCACTGTCCGACAGGTGGAGAGGCGCCGTCAGGCTGCCGAGGGTGGCGTTGTCCCTGAAGGTGATCTTTTGTACGCATCTGGTCTGCCAACCGGTCGGGCTGACGCGCAGATCGACCGAGAGGTTTTCTTTCTCCACGTCGCCGACGATGGTGAAGTAGTAGAGGCCGGTCCCGGGGATGGGCACGCCGCAGCCGCGCGTGTTGCCCTGATCGTCGACGACGATCGCCTTCCAGAAGGAGTGGCCGCTGGTGATGCGAGCGATCACGACCATGTTACCGGCGGTTCCAGTCATGACCTCCTCGGCTGCGGCGGCGGCCCTGGCGAGGACGGGCTGGGGATTGGGCCAGCTCAGGGCGGCCGGGGCGGTCATATTGATCTTGTACATGCGGCCGGGTTCGAGGCGCTCGAGGTCGCCGATCCATCTCCCCTCCACATACATGGCCGAGTGCTGCTGACCCTTGATCTGATAGAGCTTGTCCGCGACCGGGGCGAGGGCCTCGGCCACCGGCAGCCCGGCGTGGGCGAGATAGGCGATCCAGTACCATCCCTTCTCGAGCGGGATCGGCTGCTCAACCGGGAGGAGCGGCGCCGCCACGGAGAACTCCTGCGCCGAACCGAGCTGGAGCAGATAGCCCTTGCCAGCCTCCAGATTCTGCAGGCTGCCCTGCCAGCCCTTGCCCGCTTCATTCACCGCCTCGCCCTGTGCTGATCTGATCCTGAGCCCGTTGCTGCCGAGGGGGGCGAGCAGTTCGGCCACCGCCGTCGAGGCGGGGGCGACGTTAAAAGCGATCCAGTTCCAGCCGGCGCTGCAGGCCAGGGTCTGCTGATTGATGGCCGCGGCGCGGGCGAAGAGCCTCACTGTGGCCGAGAGCTGTGCCACATTGCGGTTGTTCTGTTCGTTGCCGAAAACGGCGTGCCATGGCTGCCCCGCGGGCAGCGAGAGCCAGCCGGTTCCTTCGAGCGAGTCGGGCAGCAGCCCGACAGTGGCGAAGGGGCTGCCGGCAGAGGCGGCTGCATAATTGGCCGAGTCGGCGAAATAGAAATCGATGCTGCCGTCGTAATCGAACTGGTAGAGCTGGGAGCCGAGGCGGACGTCATCGAAGCGGATGGCGCCGTTGAGGAGCGCAGCCGGGGCGCTGAACTCCGCCTCGAGATAATAGTCCTCGCCGCTGTCGGCCGGGGGTGCTGCAGGAGTCCATTTCGGAGCCGGTTTGGTCTGGGTCATCTTGATCTTTTTGCTGTAATCGGTGCCGCTGACCGCGTTGGCGACGATCTCAACCACGCTGCCCGCGCGGGCGGGATGGCTGCCGATCGCCGAGGTGATCGCGGCATAATAGCTGCGGTCCTTGCCGACCACGAAGGTGCACTGGCCCTTGTCATCGGTGAGGGCATACATATCCCACCACAGCTCCCCGCTGGTGGGATCTTTGGTGTAGAGGTTGACTTCGGCGCCGTCGACCGGCCGGCCGGCGCTGTCGGTGACATAGAGATCGATATAGCAGATGCCGCGGGTATAGCGGTTGGTAACCGAGGTCAGGGCGCCGTCGCTGCGGATCTCAAAGACCGTGCCGAAAACCTTGCCCCAGCTCAGGTAGTACATGAGAGGGTAATTGGTCTCGTTATCCCAGTGGTACCACTGGCCGTCCCAGAATTCATTCCAGACATGGTCGGTGGAGTAGGAGGCGACGCTGGTGCAGGGGATGAGGGCGGCGCGGGCGGCGGCGTTGCGCAGATCGGACCACTCGCCGCAGCGCCCCATATGGACGCGATAGATGCGCACCGGCTGGTGGGGGCGCTCCTCCTTCGAGTCGAAGGCGAGGGTCTGTTCCATCCAGGTGTTGAGGCGCCCGAGGGCGGTGGCTTTGGCCTCGGGTTTGCCGCGGGTGCCGTCGAAGAGGGCCTTGCAGCCCTTGAGCTGATCGCGGAGAAGGGGATAGCCCTCGTCGGCGTGGTTGAGGAGAAAATCGCGCCAGAAAACCCCGGCGGGCGGGGCCGCAATGTTGTTGTTGCGCAGGGAGTTGCTCTCGGAGATAGCGGGGTCGACATAGGCCGGGATCTCGCTGGTGGCACGCGGATAGACAATATACCAGTAATAGATATCGCGCGGGGCGGTGACCTCGACCAGGCTGCCGCTGCGCAGGGTCTTGTAGCGGGTGGTGGTATAATAATCGGGGTCGCCGGCCGAGGTGCCGTGGTCGACCACCTCGACATAATCCAGCACGGCGTCGTTGGCGTAGATCGAGCGGGCATTCTCGAGGAAAAGCCCGGGCGAGCCGTAGCCGGACATCAGGTACTGGGGTGAGGAGTGGGCGACGGCGAAGGCGACTTCATCGATGCAGGGCTCCTCCGCCTCGAGGATGCCGTTGGCCCAGAGGGTCTGAAATTCCGGGGTGAGCAGGGTAAAAGTGAGGCGCAGATCCTGCTCCAGCCAGTCCGGGGCGCGCTCAATGGCGGCAATGGCTGCCTCGTTCAACCGCGCCGCGGCAGCCGGCGTGTGCAGCCTCAGGCTGCGGCGGGCGGGGTCAAAGGCAACCGCCCAGCGCTCACCCGGCATGACATAGTCAGCGATGGTGATTTGGTCGAGCAGCACATAGTCGGCTGTGCTGCCCTTGACAAGTCCGGCCGCGGAGGCGATTCCAGGCGCAGGGGGAGCCGGCCGGTAGTCGGTGGCGACATCGGCCACCTGCCAGGCGGTGAGGGGCTCGACTGCGGGGATGCCGCGGCTCTGGGCGAAGCTGTTCGCCGCCAGGGCGAGGGCGGCGGCGCATATCATCAAACGTTTCATATCTCTCCTGTCACTGAAGGGGCATCTGCGGAGTGCGGGGCAGCATGCGGTTCGTCGTCATCACGGCCGGACGGCTGCGGCGCTTTAGGCGATGATCTCCTACCTTTTGGAATAAAGCAGCGAGGGCGGCAGGGGCTGTTTCAACAGCTCCGGCCCCTCGAAGGAGACCTGCAGCAGTTCCTGGCCTCCCTTCTCGAGAAAGCCCACGCGCAGGGCATGGCGGCCGGGCGCCAGTTCGATCTTGCCCTGGGCCTCGCGGGCGCCGTGCAGGCCGTCGTTGTCGACGACGAGACGGCCGTCAATCCAGAGGCGCGAGCCGTCGTCGGAGCGGGTGTAAAAGGTGTAGAGCCCGGGGCAGTCGATACGGAGAAAACCGTCAAAGACAACGGAGAAGTTCTCCTCGCGCCGGATGACGGGGGCGAGGGAGAAATCCCAGGCCCGGAGTTCGCGCACCGGCTTGAGCGCATCAAAATCGGGCAGCTGTGACCAATCCCCCTCGTAATAGCGGCAGGTGAGGCCGTTCTCGCTGCTGCTGAGGACACTGATCTGCTGCTCCACGGTCAGGCTGGGGGCATAGCCGTCGCGGAAGGCGCGCACGCGCAGCAGGCCGCTGCGGTCGATGCGCAGGGGTGCAGTGCAGAGGGGGCTCGCCGGGGTCGGCTCTGCACCATCCAGGGTGTAGCGGATTTGCGCATCGGCCGGTTCGGCGGCGAGGGTGACGCGCAGGGGCTTGTCGATGCTGATAAAAGAGGCGGACTGAATGAGCGGCCGTTCGACGTAGGGGCGGGCCTGGATCCGGAAAACCCAGGCATGATCGCGGGGCATGCGATGGATCGTCCCGGCCGGCAGATTGACGACCAGCTCGCCCTCCTCCTGCCGCCAATCCAGATCGCGGTCGAGCCCCAGCAGCCGCACCGCGCTGCCGGGCATGGCCTCGACGGTGCGCAGGCGCAGCTGCGCGCCGGGATGGCGCAGGCAAATGGCATAGAGCCAGCGGCCGTCACCGCTGCGGGTAAAGCGCACCGAATCCCCCTCGCCGGTGGTGCGGTTGAGGCGGCTGCCATAGATGGCTTCGCCGTTGACCCTGAGCCATTCGCCCATCTGCAGCAGCCGCTCCTGCATGATCACCGGAATAGTGCCGTCGGCGGCCGGGCCGATGTTGAGCAGGAGATTGCCGCCGCGGCTGACGATCTCGACCAGCATGTGGATGAGGGATTCCGCGGTCTGATAGTCCTCCAACTCCTCGTTGCGGTTAAAACCGAAGGAGCGGCCCATGCCGCGGCACTCCTCCCAGCCACGCGCCTGGAAAGCAGCCGAGCGCTCGCTGGTCGCCGCCTCATATTCCGTCGAGAAATAACCGCCGTGGTTGAAACGGGTCTCGCCGCCCCAGCGGTCATTGACCACCACGTCCCTGGGGGCCGGGGAGTCGTTGTAGAGCCAGGCGAGAAACTCCTCGCTGCGCAGCACCTTGCTGTCGTGATCCCACTCCCCGTCGGAGAAGATGATGGAGGGCTGATAGAGGCTGACAGCCTCCTTGAGCTGGGGCAGCATGTGCTCGTCGACGTAGCGGTGGATATCACTGCGGTAGAGGGGGTTGAACCATTCGAGCAGGGAGTAATAAAAGCCCATGCGCAGTCCGCGCGCGCGTACGGCCGTGGTGAGATCGCCGAGCAGATCGCGGTGGGGTCCGACATCGACGCTGTTCCAGTTCCAGCTCTGGGTGTTCGGCCACAGGCAAAAGCCGTCGTGGTGCTTGGAGGTGAGGACCACATAGCGGGCGCCGGCGCGTTCAAAGAGCTCGGCCCACTTGTCCGGGCGGTAGAGTTCGGCCTTGAAGAGGGGGGCGAAATCCTGGTACTGAAAGTCATCCCCGTAGGTGCGGTGGTGCCATTTGTGCAGGAAGGTGGAGGTGTCGGCGATACCGTTCCAGTACCATTCGGCATAGCCCCCCTTGCAGGTGAAGGCCGGAACCGAATAGAGCCCCCAGTGTATAAAGATGCCGAATTTGGCGTCGCGGTACCACTGCGGTGTCGGCCGGGCGTCGAGGGATTTCCAGTCGGCGGTGTAGCGCTCCTGGGCCGGGGCGCTGGCGGCGAGCAGGAGGATAACGAGGAGAATCTTTTTCATTCTCACCTCAAAAATATTGCGTACAGATTATCACTCATACAAAAAGCGATCTCTCACGGAGGCACACAAAGAGGAGCTATCTTATTATTTCTTTGTGGCTTGGTGGCTTGGTGAAAGCTCCGTTTTCTCTGCGTTCTCTGTGCCACCGTGTGAGAATTTTCCATGCGTGCTCTGCGGCGCTGCGCGAGATCATTTCTTTAAAACATCACCATCACCCCGAAGGTGTTAATATTGCCGAGCAGACCGACGTCCCGCC
>JAKPUX010000386.1 GCA_029554865.1 bacterium
CCCGTGTCGGCCACGCCAACGCGCACGGGGTTTCAATATTGCAGCGCGAGATTGTCGAGCAGCTCAATGAAATGATCGGAGCTCTGGCGGTGCAGGGCGGGATTCTGCGCGAGGATATTTACGAAATGGTGCTGGCAGGCAACACCGTCATGGAGCACCTGCTGCTCGGGGTGCCGCCGCGCCATCTCGCCGAGATGCCCTATGTTCCGGCCGCGCGGCATTTTCCGCCCGTGGCCGCCGCGGAGATCGGCCTCGCGCTGAACCCGGAGGCGCGGGTGGTGCTCTTTCCCGTGCTCGGCAAGTTCGTCGGCGGGGACACCGCCGCGGTTCTGCTCACCCTCGCCGGCCGCCTCCACGGAACCTGGCTGGCGGTGGACATCGGCACCAACGGCGAGATCCTGCTTTGTCACCAGGGGCGGATCTGGACGACCTCGGCCGCCGCTGGCCCCGCCTTTGAGGGGGCGCAGATCAGCGCCGGCATGCGCGCCGCCGCCGGGGCGATCGAGCGGGTGTGGTGGAGGGGGGATCACCTTGAGGTGCGGGTCATCGGCGAGGGAGAAGCCTCCGGCATCTGCGGCTCGGGCCTCATAGACGCCGTTGCTGCGCTGCTCGAGGCCGGCGCCCTCGATGAGTCCGGCCGGCTTGCCGAGGGGCATCCCCTGGTCACCATGGCGCCCCATCCCGGGGTGGCGGGGCTTCTTCCCGCCGCCCGCCTCACGGACCGGATTGTGCTCACCCAGCGCGACATCCGTGAGCTGCAGCTGGCCAAGGCGGCGATCGCCACCGCCATCGGTCTTTTACTGCAGTCGGCCGGCCTGGGGCCCGGGGAACTGGAGCATCTCTACCTCGCCGGGGCCTTTGGCCAGTACATCTCGCCCGAGTCGGCCCTGCGCATCGGCCTGCTGCCGCGGATCGATCTCGAAAGGATCAAGTTCATCGGCAACGCCGCCTGCGCCGGGGCGGAGATGGGGCTGATCAATACCGGCCAGCGCTGGCGCATCGAAGCCCTGGCGCCCAGAGTGGAATATGTCGAGGTGGCGGCTGCGCCCGACTTTCAGGATTTATTTGCGGAAAATCTGCTTTTTTAGTGCGGATGCAGCGGACTGAGGCCCGGATTGCGGCTGACGTCGGCGGGCTGGATGATTTCTGGCTCAAAACTATAGATGAATCATTAATTTGAAGTGTCATCAACTGCGGGTGATCTCATGGAAATGGAAATCAACGACCTCGTCAAACTCCTTCTTGCCCTGCTGGCCGGGGGACTGATCGGCGCCGAGCGCGAGTTCCGCGACAAGGCGGCGGGATTCCGAACCCTGATCCTCATCTGCACGGGCGCGGCCCTCTTCACCATGCTCTCCACCCGCTTCGGAAACACCGGTGATCCCGCCCGCATCGCCGCCGGCGTGGTCAGCGGCATCGGCTTTCTCGGCGCCGGGGTCATCCTGCGCGACCGCGGCCGCATCATGGGACTGACCACCGCCGCCATCATCTGGATGACTGCCGCCATCGGCGTGGCTATCGGTACCGGCCAGCTGCTCCTCGCTTTGACCGCCCAGCTGCTGGTCATGGCCGTGCTGTGGATTTTCCCCTTTTTCGAACGCCGCATCGACCTGGTGCGCGAAACCCGCACCTACGAAATCATCCTGCCCCTGCGCTCCGAAAAAATCGAGGCGATTTCCAGCGACCTGGCCGCAAGCGGGGTGACGGTGATCAGCCGCAAGGTGGTCAAGGGCAAGGACCATCTCTCGGTCAGCATCGAGGCTTACGGCGCGGAGGAGAGTTTTGCCAAACTCACCAGCCGGCTGATCCAGGATCCCGATGTACACGAATTCAAATGCTGAAGGTTTCCGTTGAATCCTACCATGAGACGATGGGGGCCAGCATGATCACCTCGCCGGAAAACCAGGAAAGGGAAGCGTGCAAATGAGAACACTAATCGAACACACGGTCGATGGAGTAGAGGTCAGAATATGGATCCCCGAAACCGAGGCGGATGCTGAGGAATTACGGCAACGGGCTGAAAGGGGAGAACTGGATGACAAATTGGCCTTTTCGGACTATCCACGGGAGGTGCGT
>JAKPUX010000035.1 GCA_029554865.1 bacterium
CGGCCGCACGCCGACGAGCGTGTTTGTGCCCTCCTCGATCGTTACCGGCCGCTCCGTGTTTTCGCGGATCGTAAAGCACGGAATGCCCAGCGCCGTCGTCTCCTCCTGCAGGCCGCCGCTGTCGGTCAGCACCAGCGCGGCGTCTTTCCACAGGTAGAGCGATTCCCTAAATCCCAGGGGGGAAAGCAGGAAGACGGAATCCGAAAACTTCAGGCCATTGCGATCGAGCTGATTGCGCGTGCGGGGATGGACCGGAAAGAGGATAGGCAGATCCCGGGAAACCTCGTTCAGCGCCGTCACGATGCCGCCGAACGTCTCCGGATCGTCCACATTCGCAGGCCGGTGCAGTGTCAGAAACGCATATCGGCCCAAGCCCAGGCGCGTCTTCAGCGCCGTCGCGTCCGACTGCGCCATCTCCTCGCCGTCGAGCCGCCGCTTCATGTGCAGGAGGTTGTCCACCATGACATGGCCCACGAAAAAGATGCTCTCCGGACGCTTTCCTTCCCTGAGCAGATTCTCCCGCCCGCTCTTCTCCGTGACGAAAAGGTAGTCGGAAATCGAATCGGTCACGACCCGGTTGATCTCCTCGGGCATGGCCCAGTCGCCGCTGCGCAGACCCGCCTCAACATGGGCGACCCTGATGCCCATCTTCTTGGCGGTGATGGAGCAGGCGAGCGTCGAGTTCACATCCCCGACGACCACCACGACATCCGGCCGCTCGGCCTCACACACGCGCTCGAAGGCCACCATGATCTTCGCCGTCTGCTCCGCGTGGGACCCCGATCCGGCATTGAGATGATAATCCGGCGCCGGGATCTCCAGCTCATCGAAGAAGACCTGCGACATCTCTTCATCGTAGTGCTGGCCGGTGTGGATGATCTTGTATTCAAAATCGCGCCGGCCCTTGAGCTGCCGCACCAGCGGCGCAATCTTCATGAAATTCGGCCGTGCGCCGGCCACGAGAATGATTTTCATCTCAACATCTTCTCTCTTAGCACCTTCCAGGCGAAAACGGGCAGCACGGCCTGCCTCTTCGCACGCCGTGGGTCAGTTACAAGGCGGTAGAACCACTCCAGCCCGAGGCGGCAGAAGATCGGCGGCGCCCGCTTCACCGTGCCGACGATCGTGTCGAGCGTTCCCCCGATGCCCTGGCAAACCTTGACGTTCAGCTTCGGCAGCCAGCGAAGAATCCATTCTTCCTGTTTGGGACTTCCCAAAGCCACGAAAAGGATCTCCGCCCCGGAGTCATTGATCTGCCGGACCAATCCCGGCATCTCCTCTGCCGTCAGGTAGCCGTTCGCCCGGCCAACAATCCGCAAGCCCGGATAACGCGACGCCAGGATGTTGGCCGCCCCCTCGTTGACCTCTTCCTTCGATCCGTAAAGAAATACACCGTATCCCTTCAGCGCGGCCAACTCGCAGAGCTTCGGCATCAGCTCAGAGCCCGGCACCCGAACGGAAGCCAGCCCTTTCAGACGCCGCATGGCCCAAACCACGCCAATCCCGTCGGGGATCAAGAGCGCCGCCCCGGCGAACGCCGCACGCAGCGCCTCGTCCTTCAGCAGCACCATGACTTTTTCAGGATTGACCGCCAAGATGTAATTGCCCTTCGATCCTTCTTCGATCAGGCGCTCGGCGAAATCGACCGCACCCTGCATGGTGACGCAATCCACAGGGATTCCCAGGACCTCCGTCCGCAATGGCTTTTCAGGATTCATGAAGAAGATACTCCGTCAAGGCATGAAACGCCCAGGCCTGGCTCCAGCGCATATAAGGAATCTTGTTGGTATGATGCCGTTGCTTCTGAAAATAGAAGGCGCCCGAAGGCCCCTGCATATTTTCAATCATCCAGCTCAGTATGTTATTTGTAAGTTCCTCGTATTGTCTGCCCA
>JAKPUX010000037.1 GCA_029554865.1 bacterium
AACGGGGGAGGCCCCAGCCCTCAATGTCCCAGTGGCAGTTCAATTCCGTCCAGTTTTCAAGATGACCCGCGCTGGTGAAGAGTCCGCCGCTGCAGGTGAGGGGATCGGTGTCGCGCGCCTCTTTGCTGATGATGAACTCGCTCACATTGGCAATGCCGCATTCGCCATAGGTGAACCAGAGGGAATCGGTGATGATGTCGAACCAGGAGATCAGCCTCCTGCCCCTGGTGGTGTTGACGCTGACCGCGATGGCGGCGGGGGTTTGACGCTCCACATAGCTGCCGACGCTCTCTCCGGCGCGGACTGAGCCGCCGGCGCGCAGGGATTCGAGGGGACTGAGATTGAAAAGGTGGAACTCGACATCGGGATACTCCTGCGCCTGGATGACCATTTCCAGGACAGGCTGGTTCTGGACAATGCGAACGATGTTGCCGTTCACGGGGGAAAAGACAGCGAGGCTCGACCACTCGAGGTCGGGGCGGGGCTCGAAATAATGCAGCATGCTGCGGCAGTGTTCGAGATCATCCGAGTAATCCCCACCGGCAGCGGAGCGGAACCGGGAGATCCGCGCCATCCGCCCGGGATCGATGAAATTGGCCCGGACAAAGCGGGGGAGGGGATTTTTATCCAGATCATGGCCCGAGGGAGAGGCCGGGCTGTCCTCACCCCCGCACCTCATGCCGGCGGCCGCCAGCAAGAGCAGGACTGCCAATCCTACAGACCGCAAGCGCCAATTTTTCATGGGCTCTTCCTCCCTTTTCAGGTGCAGGCAACGGCCTTTTCAGAAAATATTCAATCTCGTCCTGATGCGCGCGTATTCGGCCTGGACCGCCTCGGTGCCGTACTGGCGCTCGAGGGCCCGGACCGTGAAATGGCCGGTGGCGATCGACTGGAAATGGTCCATGAAGAGGTAGTTGATCGCCGCGCCGCTGGCGGCGCCGATCACCGGCACGGCCTGGGCCGCCGCCTTTTCAGAGATGATCACCTCGAAGCGGGAGGCAATGCGGACGATAAAACGCACGATGACGGGCGCTCCTTCCTCGACCAAACCCCTTTCAGCGATGAAACCGCTCGTCTCCGAGATCAGCTTGGCGAGGACGGCGCGCACCGCAAAATAGCCGGTTTCGGCCGCGTCATCGGAGGCACGGCGCTTGCTGCCGAGGGCAAAGACGCTCATGCAGTTGAGCTGGGTATCGAGTTTGTTCACATCCTCGCCCAGGCTCTTGGCGATTTCGGCGATGGAGCGGAGCATGATGGTGGTCGAGGCCGGCAGTTCCACCGCCAGGCCGCCCAGCCCGAAAAAGCCGCCGACGGCGCCGCTGAGGGTGACCGCGCCCTTGTGAAATATTTTCCGGGGTTCGCCCCGGTGACGGGGCTCCAGGGTGGCGACGGCGATCTCGAGGGCTTTGCGAATGGCTTTGGTCGTCGCGCCCGATATCATCCGGTTGGCCATATCGGGGAGCCTTTTGACCGCCCACTCAACCGGCATGCCGATGATGTCGGTAATCCTGGCCGTCCATGAAGGGTATTCAAGAAGCATGACCGCCTCTTCAAGGCGTTGGATATCTCTGGAGAGCATGGCGGATCCTTTCGATGCGGGCGGGAACCTGCCGGCAGTTGGAATCTTTATTTCTTCTTGATCTGCTTCATCGCATTGTTGATAAACCTGCCGAACTCCTTGTCTTTCTTTCTCTTGTCCGCGTAGGACATCTCGTAGTACTCGGACTCTTTTTTCAGCTTGAGATAGCTGTCGTAGCGCGCCTGGCTCAGGCTCCCCGCCGCCACCGCCTGGCGAACGGCGCAGCCGGGCTCCTGCACATGGGTGCAGTCGCTGTAGCGGCAGCCGGCGCCGAGTTCGAAAATATCCTCGAAGCCCTGCTCCATGCCCTCGCTGGCGCCGAGGAGCCCCAGTTCGCGCATGCCCGGG